>CAZAUW010000215.1:0-1507 GCA_964488295.1 uncultured Candidatus Peribacteria bacterium | reverse complement strand
TTTCCTGGGAGACGGGATGCCCGCTTGCGCGATCGGGGGGATCGCGCGCAAAGGGTTTGAGGCCATCGGCCGCAACCCCGAACCCCTATCCAGTATCCAGACTTCCCTGGTGCTTTCGGTCGCGTTCGCCGAAGCGATCGCCATCTACTCGCTCGTGGTGGCGCTCATCATCAAGTTCGTCTGAGGACGGGTTTGTAGTTTGCAGTTTTCTACCCACTGCAACCTGCCGACTGCAAACTTCCCCGCCGTTCCCTTTTTTCTGAACCCCGCGCATGGAATTGCTCGCAAAACTCGGCATCAATTGGCAGCTGCTGCTCGCGCAGATCGTCAATTTCGTCATCGTGCTGGGCGTGCTGACGTACTTCGTCTACCGCCCGCTCCTGGACCTCATCGACCGCCGGCGCGAACGGATCGCCAAAGCGATGGAGGATGCCAAGCGCATCGAGGGGCAGAAGAAGGAGATGGACGCCCTGCGCGTGGAGCAATTGAAGAAGATCGACCAGGAGGCGGGCGAGATGCTGGAGCGCGCCAAGAAGCACGCCGAAGCCACCGGGAAGGAAATCCTCGAAGCCGCGCATGCCGAGGCCCGGGAGATGCTCGAAAAGGCCCGCCGGCAACTCGACGAAGAGAGAGCCCAGGCATTGCAGGAGGTGCACCAGACGGTGTCGTCGGTCATCCTCCAGCTCACCGAAAAGATCCTGGAACGCGAATTCACACCCGAGGACGAGAAAAGGATCACCGCCGCTCTTGCCAAAGAACTTCCCATGCTCCTTCGATGATGACTCTCGACAACATTGCCCGGGCATTCGCGGACATCAGCCGCTCACTTCCCGCTTCGCAGCTGCCGGCGGCCTGCGACGAGGTCATCAAACTCCTGGTTTCCACGGGCCACGCGCGCGACCTCGCGCGTTTCCCGCGCCGCGTGGAGGCCTATGCGGCGGCGGCGCAGACGTCGGTGAGTGTCACCGTCACGTCGGTATCCGGCCGGGCCGCGGACTCCGAAGCGTTTCTCCCGGCTCTGGAGAAAGCCCTGCACAAGGATGTGGATATCGAGAACCGCCAAGACCCGTCGCTCATCGGGGGCGTAGTGCTACGCATCCGTGACGACCGCTTCGACGCCTCCGCGCGGGGCGCACTCGACCGCTTTGCCGCCACCCTTCCGGCCATCGCCTGAACCGCTTCCCCCCTCCCCATGACCCTCAGCCAGACGCTCAAAAAAACGCTCGAAGAACGGATCGCCAGTTACCGCAAGGAGGTGACGCACGAGCAGGTGGGCACCGTGATCGACGTGGGCGACGGGATCGCCACCATCGAGGGCCTTTCCAAAATCGCCTTCGCCGAAATGATTGATTTCGGCAACGGGATACTCGGGAGCGCCCTCAACCTGGAGCAGGACTCCGTGGGCGCCATCATCTTCGGCCACTACAGCAAGGGGAAGGAAGGCGACACGGGGAAGGCCACGGGGCAAATCCTCCCCATCCCCGTTGGCAATGCGCTCGGCGGCGCC
>CAZAUW010000214.1:0-1512 GCA_964488295.1 uncultured Candidatus Peribacteria bacterium | reverse complement strand
CCGGCGGAGCGACAATACCCAGACGCGCCTTGTCGCCTCGTATTTCTACGATGACGACTCGGATGCTGTCTCGGATGACGATCTCCTCACCAACCCGTCGAGAGAGTACTAACATGGCGCGGGTCCTCCTTCATCCATGGCGCCAGCCTCCACCTCCTCCCGGCCGAACCTTTCGGCCAAATGAAGGGTGAAGACAATGAAACTGTACCAGAAGCAGATTGAGTGAATAAACACTATATTTACTTGTGTCAATAACCGGAAAAACCTATAATGGAAGGAATGAATAACGCAAATGATGCTATTCGCGAAACACAGGATCTGGATGAAAAAGCGCGGCGCATATTGATGGATCCAACCACCACCGACCACGACATCTTCTTCCGGCGCCTCAGTGAAAGTGAAAAACCCGAGCACAACAGGTTCAGCAACTTCGCGGCTCGACTGCTCTTCAAAAATGGATACAAAATGACCAACGCTGAGTCCTATTTAGGAATTTATCTCGGCACAATGAATACTGCGAAGAGCGTGCAAGACCTGCTCGGAGAAAAGACAACTGGCTTATCAGCGACCGCAGAGCAGCCGCCACGACCGCAACTTGCTGATCGTGATGCGCAGGCCGCTCAAGATAGGGCATGGAACGTCGTGCATCTCATCCAGACCCTGCCCAAGCCTCCGGACAGTCACGCCGATGCCACTGAATTATATGCGTCATTGCAAAGGCAGGCGGAGCTCACTGCAACGGAATTGCGCATGCGCGAAATTTGCCACGCGAACGAAGCGTCCTTGCTGCGCGGCACATCCCTGGAGGGAACGCCTTTTGTGGGAAACGAGTCACTCTGGCCTCTGTATCGGGCAAAGCTTTTAGAATCCACAAACAGCAATCTTGACCCCGAAATGAAAGCGATTCTCTTCCGGTACTGCAAGGATCTCATCCTCAATCATGGGTACAAATTCAGCGACGTATGGTGAGGGTCCGCTGGAACGCGCGTTGTGCCCATGCTAGTGTGGGAATCATCTTTTCTGATTCCATCTATGGACTACGCCGATATCAAGACATTGCTCGGATCGCAGGCCGGTTCGCTCCTGGAGCATGAGTGCAAGACGATCCCCAGGGAGCAGCTGCACCTGCCAAGCATGAAGAACGTCCAAGACGTTTTTTCGGCTTCCGACAGGCCTGGAGCCGTTCTCGCCAATTTGAAATCTCTCTACAACAACGGACGCCTGAAGGGCACGGGGTACCTCTCCATCCTGCCCGTGGACCAGGGCATCGAGCATTCGGCAGGCGCGTCCTTTGCCAAGAACCCGGCCTACTTCGACCCCGAGAATCTGGTGAAGCTCGCCCTGGAAGGCGGCTGCAACGCAGTGGCTTCCACGGTGGGGGGGCTCGGGATCGTGGCCAAGAAATATGCGTCCAAAATCCCTTTCATCGTCAAACTCAACCACAATGAACTCCTCCGCTACCCCAACAATTTCGCCCAGGGTCAGTTTGGCAGGCGTCAGGCAGTCAGGGCA
>CAZAUW010000213.1:0-1583 GCA_964488295.1 uncultured Candidatus Peribacteria bacterium | reverse complement strand
CAACGGTGTGGGGTGTGTGATGGCGGGAGCTGGGGATGCCGGTTCAATTCCTCTCGGGGCTACTACTGATTCTCTGGCGCCAGGGCGGACAGGCAACTGGATAGAGCGTCGGCGTCCGAAGCCGAAGGTTGTGGAGCCTGTCCTGAGGAAACGAAGGATTCAAATCCCGCCAAGCGCACCATTTGACTGTGAAATATTAATTTTTTCTCACTTCCCGCAAAAAGATCCCTCGGCCTTTCTCGGTTGCGGAGTACACTGGCCGCGTTTCCCCATCCCTGCATGCTGTCTACCGCCCTCGTACTGTTCCTTGCCGGCTTGCTCACGATCCTGCTTCCGTGCATCCTGCCGCTCATCCCGATCGTGCTGGGCGTGAGTGTGGCCGGGCGCAGCAAATGGCGTCCGCTGGTGACCATCCTCGGGATGCTCGTGAGTTTTGTGGGGTTCACCTTTCTGCTGCAGGTGGCGCTCTCGCAATTCGTGGACCTTGCCGACTACATCCATATCGCCACGTTCTACATCGTCCTGCTTTTCGGGGTTGGCTTCCTCACGCATAACCGTCCCCTCCAGTTCCTCGGGGCGGTATTGGGCGCGCTCTTCTTCTACTCCAAAGGCTGGGCGGTGGTGATCGTTGCCGCCGTCCTTGGAATCATTGCCATGGAAGTGGGAGGACGGGTCGCCACCTGGCTGCAGCAGCTGGGAGCCGACGTGCAGCAGGCCGCGCGCAGCGAGTTCGGCGCCGAGAGTACGTCCACCGCGTTCATCGTCGGCCTCACGCTCGGGCTCGTGTGGGCGCCGTGCGCCGGGCCGGCGCTGAGCTTCGCTCTCTCCCTCGTGCGCAGTGAACCGGGGCTGCGCGCGTTCGCGCTCCTGAGTTGCTACGGCATCGGCGCGGCCATGCCGCTCCTCATCGTCGGGTACGGCGGGCAGTGGGCGGTGCACTCGGTGCGGTCCATCACCAGGTACACCGGCGTCATCAAGCAAGTCGCCGGCGCGGTACTGATCCTCACGGCGATCGGGCTCTCCACCAACACCCTCATGACCCTCCAGACGCTCATCGCCGATAAGACCGGCTACGGGAGTCTGGGCGACCGCATCGAACAGAATTTGACACAAGGCATCGTGAACGGCGGTCAATCATCCTCTGTCGCGGTGACGGCGGGGGAAAAGCTGCCGATCCTCGGCAAGGCGCCGGAATTCACCGGTCTCGGACCTTGGCATAATTCCGCTCCGCTGACGATGGCCGCTCTGAGAGGCAAAGTCATCCTCGTGGATTTCTGGACCTACAGCTGCATCAACTGCATCCGCACGCTGCCCTACGTGCAGGGCTACTGGGATACATATGGTTCGACGTCGCTCACCACAGGCAAGAATGCGCCGTTTGTCCTTGTCGGCATCCACACGCCCGAGTTCACCTTCGAGCACGTGCCCGCGAATGTGGCGGCTGCCATCAAGCTGCACGGCCTTACCTATCCCATTGCGCAGGATAACGACTACGGGACCTGGAATGCCTTTCAGAACCAATACTGGCCGGCCAAGTACCTGATCGATGCTGTTCCCTTCTCGAAGGTGAAAGGGAGGCCGTT
>CAZAUW010000212.1:0-1606 GCA_964488295.1 uncultured Candidatus Peribacteria bacterium | reverse complement strand
CCAACCAGAGCGGGGCAGGGTACGCGGGGCCGTCGCCATTGATGCATCTCAAGCCGTCTGAAGAAAAATACCTGCTTTCCAAAGTGCGGGCGGAGGGGTGGAGAGCGCTCTAGAAAGCCTTCGAGACTGCAATAAAGCAGGGGAGGTCCGTGACCCGACGGAACTGTTTTGATGGCTTTTGGATGCCATGAACTCAGACTCATGAAAAGCAAATGTTTTTCTTTGAAATGCTCCCCATTTCCCCTGCTACACTCGCCCGTATGCCTCTGACAGATGACAACATGCCGGCTACAAATGGTGAATTGCGCCTTGTGAAGAGCGATCTGCAAAGTGCCTTTCAAGAACTGCTCCATCAATTCCAATCTTTAAAAGCACACATGGATCAACAGTTCGGCGTCATGAACAAACAGTTCGAAGTCATCATCAGTTACATGGGCACGCTTGCGACGAAGGAAGAATTGAAACAGTATGCAAAGAAAAGTGATGTAGATGATCTTGGGCGCCAACTCCTGATGCACGACGAACAAATGCGCGATGACATCTTCGCATACATTGACACAAAATTCGGTTCCCTCGGCACGAAGGTCACTGACCATGAGGTGAGGATCCAGAATCTCGAAGCGGTGCGGCGGTGAGCGGCCGGAGCCGTGGATTTTTTCCCGATCTTCAGGCATAGTTTTCCCCTATGCGCCGCACCGTGATGGCACTCGCACTTTTTCTGAGTGTCGTGCCCACCGTCGCATTCACTGCCTCTGCTCCCATCAGCCGCTTGGACGGCTTTTTGCTCATCTGGCAGGCGATCAAGCGCCCGGCGCAAAAGCCAAAAAAGCAGCAGTTCGGTGACGTGGATCCGTCGCGAGCGGGGGCGGATATCATCGGCTACGCCAAGTTGCGCGGCATCCTCGACGACCGTCCCGATTTCCACCCCGATGACCCGCTCACGGTGCACTCGGCACTCCTCATGCTCTTTCGCACGCGCAACGTCGACTTCATCGACAAGATCACGGATGATCAACTGCCCCGGCTGCTTAGGCGCTATCCGCTGGCGGTTGGGCAGAAGCGCTCGGGTTCGGGCATGACGATTCCCGATAGCGTGCTCACAGGCAGCCAGCTCACGCGACTGATCGACACGCTCGATCTGCTCCTGAAAACCGAGATCCACGAGATCAGTTTTTACGCGGAAGATTTCCAGGGCCAGAACACGGCCTTCGATGAGACGTTTGACATGAATGCCATGACCGCCGCGCACCGCAAATTCCCCTACAACACGATGGTGAAGGTCACCAATGTGGATAACGGCAAGAGCGTCATTGTGCGCATCAACGACCGCGGGCCGTTCGTGCCGGGCCGCGACATGGACGTAAGCCTCGCGGCGTTCCTGCTCATCGCGCCCGGGCGGTCGGCGGGCAAGCTCAGACACGTCACCTTCGAGCGCCTGGGCGACGCCTCGCTCGCCGGGCCCTGCGGTGGGGAGCCGCAGATGCAGCGCCGCATCGCGAGGAACATTCACCTCATCGGCGGCGTGCCGGATATCCTGCGCATCGGTTCCGGCGTCGACCTGCCGGCCAACAAAGAATTTATGCTTCGTGTCATCGTTCCATCCCGA
>CAZAUW010000211.1:0-1621 GCA_964488295.1 uncultured Candidatus Peribacteria bacterium | reverse complement strand
CGTCCGAATTTGCCAATGGGCCGTATAAGCCTGAGCGTTGTGAAGCAGGACGGGAGTCCCTTCTAGATCCCCCTGGGCTATCGGAAGCTCGCACTCGGGGGGACGGAGCCCGGCAACTCTCCTTGAGGCACCCCCTACCGAGCGAGTTTCATGACCACCTTCCACTCCTCCGGCCGAACGGGCTGCACTGAGAGTCGGGACCCCTTCCGCAATAGCTCCATTCGCCTCAGTCCTGACATTGTCCTGAGCTGATCGAGAGGCACCGGTCTTCGGAACGCGCGGATGAACCGAATGTCAACCATGTCCCAGAGCGGCCGTTCGCGTGTACTCTTCGGATCGTAATGCCTGTGCGTACGATCAAACGCCGTGGGATCGGGATAGGCTTTCCGCACGACCTCCGCCACACCCACCACCGCCGGCGGGTCGGCATTGCTGTGGTAGAACAAGACTTGATCCCCTACATTCATGGCCCGCATATAATTCCGCGCCTGATAGTTCCGGACGCCATCCCAACAAGTGGTCTGGGCGGGAGCGGCCTCCAAATCTTCGATCGAAAAGGCGCCCGGCTCGGATTTCACCAACCAATATTGCCGTATCTTTGCCACGTTTTCCCCGTTGCCTCAATCAGCCCGACTGTGTAGGATGCCCGCGCTAGTACTGTGACGGGCGATGAATCGGACGCCATTTCCGGTCAGTTGTCACTCGTCACCTGTCACTGATCCCCAGCATTTTCCCGTGGAGCCTCACCATGGAAATGTCGCCTTTCGTATTCGGCATATACAAGCTGGCGAAGCTTGCTCTCTACCCTCTGAGCTGGCTGATTCTCCTCATCGGAGTGATTGCGGTGCTCGCCTTCTCCGCACCTTCACCACGCCGCTTGCGATGGATCCGTATGTTGTCCCTCGCCACGCTGATCCTGACCTTGCTGCTGAGCAACTACCTCGTGGCGGGGTTGCTTCTCGGCCTCATCGAGGACCATGTTCCCCGAGTCGAATTGACTCCATCCCAGGGAATTGACGCGATCGTCGTGCTAGGCGGAGGCACTTATGCCAAAGGCAGTTTGCGACCGGCCGATCAACTTGGATATCTCACCATAATTCGCACGATGTGCGGAGTCGATCTCTATGCTCGGGGTATTGCCCCGCGACTCGTCATGTCCGGGGGTGATGCAACGATTTTCGGACATGGCCCGCGTGAAGCACAGGAAATGAAACGCTTCGCCATGCATCTCGGGGTGCCCGAGGACGCAATCCTGATTGAAGAGGAGTCGCGTACCACTTACGAGAATGCGGTCGAAACCAAGCGTCTCTTGGGTCCTGCCACCATCGTGCTCGCCACGTCGGCACTACATCTTCCTCGCGCCCAGGCCCTTTTCCAAAAGCAAGGTTTCATCGTCGCACCCGCCGCCTGTGGCTTTGCCGCGCGAAATAGACCCGGGGACTTTTCGAACACGTCCCCATTCGCTCTGCTGCCATCGGCGGAAGCGCTCGTCGGAACGACCATCGCCGTCAACGAGATGGCCGGCTACCTCTTCTATCGCCTCGCAGGAAAACTGTGACGCAGTGGTCAGCAATCAGCGAACAGCGGTCAGCATTGGACAAGGACTTCTCCTTTTTGAAGG
>CAZAUW010000210.1:0-1732 GCA_964488295.1 uncultured Candidatus Peribacteria bacterium | reverse complement strand
ATCCAAAGGTTCGGAGTCGAGCGCTCGACCAACGAACCAATTTGGACACTGCTGCGCAATATGCGCGGTCATCGTTTGCGCGTCCGCGCGGCCCGGATCGCCTCACCTATTAAGCGCATCCTGTCGCGAAACGGGTTTCCTGCAGGCTCTTGAGACCCCTCGTCTCCATCCTCATACCTTGTTACAACGCCGAGCGTTGGATCCGCCAATGCATCGAGAGCGCGTTGGTTCAGTCATACCCCGATAAAGAGGTCGTCGTGGTGGATGATGGCTCAACTGACGCAAGCCTGCGCATAATCAGAAGTTTCGGCACCAGCATCCGGTGGGAGACCGGGGTGAACAGGGGCGGCAATGCGGCGCGCAATCGACTTCTCCGACGCGCGAGAGGTGACTGGTTGCAGTACTTGGACGCGGACGATTACCTCTTGCCCGACAAGGTGGCCAACCAAATCGACTTCATCGCCCAAGGGCCCCAAGCAGTTATTGTGCTGGGTCCCATGACACTGGAACACAGTTCCGAACGAGGTTCGTGGCGCGAATTGCTGCCGATACCCCAGGAAGAAGACCCCTGGGTGATGTTAGCTCGCTGGCACCTGCCGGGCACTGGCAGCGGCATCTGGCACAAAGCGGCAATCCTGGACGCGGGCGGATGGCTCGAAGATCAACCGTGCTGCCAGGAACACGAGCTGTACTTGCGTCTCCTGATGGCGGGGAAACAGTTCAGGATTTGTCACCACAATGGTCTGATCTACCGCCAATGGAGTGAGCAGACCGTTTGCAAACGAAACAAGCCGGAGGTGTATCGTCGGAAATTGGATATCCTGCGGCGGGCGGAGGATTTTTTAACAACCCGGCGGGAACTCACCTCCGAGCGTCATTGGGCCATTAACCAGTCACGGTTCGAGACGGCGAGGGTCGCGTGGCAGAACGATAGCGCGTTCGCGATCCAAATTATGCGGACAATTCGCCACTCCCAGCCAGGCTTTGTCCCCGGTGGCAAAGCAGCTCCTGGCCTGTATCGCGCGGTGTTTCGGCTGCTTGGATTCCATGCAACCGAATGGGTTGCCGAAGTTGCCTTGCAGGAGCCGGCCGGCTGGTTTGGAGATTATCTGCCGCAGCAGATGGTCTTTGGCGATCCGGGAGCACGCGACGCCATCATTCATGGCATCCAGGCCTGCATTCCTCATGCGCACCTGCTTCCGATCGGGATCGACCGGCTGCAGTTCTATTCCAACGATGCTGCAAGCACCTGTCTGATGCATGCGAAGGAGCGTTTACGCGAGGGCAACCTCTTTATCTATGACATTGACGTGCTGAAAGAGGATGGAAGCCTGCTTGAGCGCTGGGAAGGTTTGCGTTTGCAGCAGGTAAGTGAGCTGCACACGCAGAAACCATGGCCAGAAGTATTGCTTGGACCTTATGTCGAACGCCGTCTCAAGGAGCTGGTTCCCTGTTCGGAAGTCCGCGTCGCAGTGGAGAGCAATACCGGATTGAGAGCTGCTCTGCGTAGTGACCGTACGATTCAGCGGACGCTTCGGCAGGCCGCTCCTGTTTTGCGGCGCCCGGACGGAAGGCCTCAGGCCGGCGATGCATACGTTTCGGTCGCCCACACCAACGGTCTAACCATGGTCGTAACGGGACCTCAGCGCCTCGGTTGTGACGTGGAACGTGTTGTTTCACGTCCTGCGCAGGTCTGGGATGATTTGCTGGGACTTGACCGAGCTGCGCTGGC
>CAZAUW010000209.1:0-1778 GCA_964488295.1 uncultured Candidatus Peribacteria bacterium | reverse complement strand
AGCCGAGATAGGAGACCGGCCAGTCGTTGTTGTCGAGCATGAGGAGCAGCACGCAGGTCTCCAGGTAGAAGTGGTCCATGTGGTCGAGCGAGGCGGGGATAAGGAAGGCGAGGATGGCGGAGATGAGGAGTGCGCCCGCCAGTCTTCTATCGCGCCAGAAATCACTCGGATACAGGAGCGAGACGATGCCGAAAATCAGGAGCAGGGGCGAAGAGTGTGTCAGGTTCCCAAGCCCCGTCCTGGCCGGGTCGGGGAAGTAGAAATTGTGGACGGAGAAGATCATTTGAACGCCGTGGAGAATATTGAGCGGGAGGCGTTGCCATTGGAAGACGTTCCCTTGCGACAAGCCCTCATGCGCGCCGACGATGATGTGCCCCACCTGCAGGTACTGTGCGGCAACGTACAGAATCGGGATGATGAGGGCGAGCAGGAATTGAACCCAACCGCGCGACCATCCCTCTTCTTTCTTCGCCGGTGACCAGGTCAGGAACAGCGGCAGCAATGCAATCGAGAACGGCTTAATGAGCAGGGAGATGGTGAATGGCAACCAAGCGAGGATAGATCCCCTGCCCCGCAGCCACAGCGTGAGGAGCACGCATAGCGTGAAGGACGGGAAAGTGAACCCACGCAGCGCGAAGAAGAAGAAAAACGGCATGAGGGCGAACGCGTAGACGAAGAGGATTACCTGCAATGCCTCACGGAGCAGTGATCTGGCGGCAAGACAGGCGGCCGGAATGAGGAGCGCCGAGCAGAGCAGCTGAAAATAAATATTGGTGAGCGGCGAACGCGTAACCAGATACAGAGGCAACGCGAAGAACGACGCGCCCTGGAAACCCGGGATGGACAAATCAAATTTCCCGGCTGCGAGTGACTCAATAAATTTCTGGTACAGGAAATTGTCATCCAACCGATGCGGGTGGCTGCGCAGCAAGACCAGTGCGATCAGAACCGTCAGCAATGTGACATGCGCGAGAGGATCGGCGAGGAGGGATCGCAGGGTGCGCATGGGCATGAGTATATCGGTGTATGCGTATATTGGTATATCGGTGATGAAAGAACGGCATGGCTACGGTCACTCCGACCCCACCCCGCGCGCAAGAAGATAACTCACGGGCGCGGCGAGGACGATCGCGACGGCTTTGGCCAACAGATAGTGCATGCCGAGGAGCCACAACTCCCACGCCAGGGCGATCGTGAGCAGGAGGATGGGAAGGTAGAGCACGAGAAACCCGCTCATCGGGAGGTTGGCGTAATTTCCCCACCGGCGGCGGCGCAGCAAGAACACCACCGCTACCGCGCAGCAGCCCGAGAGAGTGAAGGCGGGAAGCGCGGAAACATGGACAAACTGGACAATGAGAAAAAGTGCGACGAGGTCGGCGATGGTTCCGACGATCCCGCGCAGGGCGAACGCGCCCATGCGCGTAACGGTGGCCGAGAGGCGCGGCCAGCGGATGCGCAAAACCGAGAAGAACGCCTCGTTGATTTCGTGGAAGCCCAGGTTGGAGGTGCCTCGCCGGCGGTTGACGAAAAGAGTCGGCACTTCGCCGATGCGCAGTCCTTTGCGGTGAAGCTGGTACGCGGTTTCGGAGAGCACCACGTACCCGCGCGCATCGATGCGGTCCATATCCAGAGCCTCCACGGCCCGGCGCGTGTAGCAGCGAAAGCCATTCGTGTAGTCGTGGAGCGGAATACCGAGCACGAGCCGCGCGAAGCGGTTGGCGAGCGCGCTGAAGACCGTGCGCTTGAGCCCCCAGTCGCGGCTCTGGATGCCGCCACCC
>CAZAUW010000208.1:0-1779 GCA_964488295.1 uncultured Candidatus Peribacteria bacterium | reverse complement strand
CCCTATGCATAGGGCCCCCCGCCCCGATGCCCTCACTACCCCTTGCTCAAGCCGGTCATCGATACAACGCTCCACAACCTCCATCCCCCAACGCGCCTCATCCACTCAGCCGACGCCACCGCCGCAGCAGTCGCCTCACTCCTCAACGCCGATGCACCGCCCGCACCCCCCAACCCCGACTGCACCTTCTACGCCACCGACTCCATCGAAAAATTCCAGCGCCTCGGCTCCGCATTCCTCGGCCGCCCGCTCCCCACGGTAAACCTCATCGACCTGGGCGGCTGAGCCCTCTAATCACTAACCACTAAGCACTGTCTTTCTATACCCTGTCCTTATGCCCTACCTGCTCAAGACCGAACCCAACAAATACTCCTACGACGACCTCCTCCGCGACGGCGAGACCACATGGGATGGCATCAGCAACAACCAGGCTCTCCTCACCCTGCGCAACATGAAGAAGGGCGAGAAGCTTGTCATCTATCACTCCAACATCGGCAAAGCAGCTATCGGCACCGCCAAGGTCGTCTCCGTTGACGCCACCGACCCGAAGAACCCGCTCGTGCGCATCGCTCCCGTCAAGCGCCTCAAGCGTGAGAAGCCTCTCGCCGAAATCCGCGAAGCCGGCGTCTTCCACGGCTCCATCCTCTTCCGCCAGTTCCGCCTCTCCGTCGTGCCCCTTACCGATGAGCAATACGACTGGCTGACCGCGCCCTAGTAAATCCTAGCCTCAACGAATGCGCGTCGGGTCCCACCCGTCCGACCCCTTCAGATACGTCTTCGCCTCGTACCGCTTCGCCTCTGCCGCCGAGAGCTGCCTCGACATCGGCTCTCGCGCACCCGCATTCGCTCCTGGACCAGTCGAGTTGAACTCCGCGTACGTTGCCATCGGCAACCGAGGAGCGGGCGCACCCTTCCAATCCGACCACCCCTCCGGCACAATGTGCGCACCAATCACAGTGTTCATAAAGATCACCGTCGAGTAGTCCCGCCACGGCCTCCCCAGGTAAACCGTTCCTGCTCCCTCATCCGCCGTCAGCCTGCAGTGGTCGAACACGTACCCCGCATCCTGGTTCGCCCGCGTGTTGCTCTGTGCGGTCACGTACCCACCAGCCTCATGCGCGATGCTGCGGATCTCGCAGTTCTCGAACACCGCCTTCGCATCGCCAAAGATGAAGTCCACATGGCCCTCGATGTAGCAGTCCGAGTAGTACTGCCGCCCCGTCATGCAATCCTTTCCCGGCTCCGCTCCATTCATGCATCCCATGCTCGAGGCATATAGCGTGTCCTGCGCGCCCAGCAACCGCACGTTGCGTAAGACCGCGCTATCCGCCCGCCCCGTAACCTCCATGGCGGTTTCCATTTCCGTGCGGAGAATCTGCACGATCCGCGCGACCCCATCGGAACCGTTCACCGCGAGTCCGTAGAGATACGGCCGCCCGATCATCACCGCGTTGGCGCCCCGTGCGAACGCCTTGACGATGTCGCCGCCCCGGCGTATGCCGCCGTCCATCAACACCGGGATGCGCCTGGCAACACGATCCGCCACGCGCGGCAACGCATCAATCGTGGGCGCGACGCCGTCGAGCGCCCGGCCTCCGTGGTTGGAAACTATGATGGCGTCGGCTCCCGCTTTGACCGCCTGTTCCGCATCGTCGGGGTGCAGGATGCCTTTCAGGACAATCTTCATCTTGGTGACCGAACGAAACCATTCCACATCGCTCCAGGTCATCGAGCGGGTGCGCCCGCGCCCGAGCATCGAAAATGTCGACCAGATGCGGA
>CAZAUW010000207.1:0-1834 GCA_964488295.1 uncultured Candidatus Peribacteria bacterium | reverse complement strand
TCAGCAGCATTAACACGAACAGATAGAGCACCAGGATCGCGCCGGCGTACACGATGATCTGGACGGCGAACAGGAACTCGGCATTCAACAGCACGAAGAGTCCGGCCACGTGGAGCAGAAGGGTGAGCAGGGCCAGCCCGCAATGGACAGGGTTGCGCAGGGCAACCGTGAGTACTCCCGCCAGGATGCTAACCAGCGAGAAGTAGGCAAAGAAGAATGGGATCATTTCTCCTTACTAATGGCTAATGGGGTAGATGCTTCGGCGGCGACTGCGTGGGTTGGGCGACTGATTGAGGGAAAAAGTAGCGGTAGTCGCGGGCCCCGTCGTCGTCTTTCTCCTGGTTATGCGCCTGCAAGTATTTTTTGGCGTCCGCGAGATGGCGCTCCCCGATCTCGTAGAGCCGCTTTTTGTCGAACAGCAGGGCCCGTTTGTCGTGAGTGGAATATTCGTACATTTTCGTCATGGCCAACGCATTGACCGGGCAGGCTTCCACGCAATACCCGCAGAAGACGCACTTGGTAATGTCGATGTAGAACTCGCTGGCGTATCGCTGGAGCGGCAGGGATTTGTCTTCCTCGCTGATGACCTTGATGCAGTGTGACGGGCAGGCCGCCTCGCAAAGGTCGCAGCCGACGCAGCGTTCGACTCCATCGTCGTAGCGCAGCAGGCCGAGCGCCCCGCGATGAGCATCGGGGATCTTGCGCTGCTCCCGCGGATACTGAAACGTAATAGGCTTGTGGAACTTATGCCTGAACGTCACCTTCATGGCATCCCCAATCTCGTTAAAAAGGGCGACACTTAGTCAGTGCACCGACGCTCATTCTTTACTTCCTCGGAAGACTCAGGTTGAGGTTCAGGTTAAGGGCGTCACGGGTGCTGGGGGGAATTACCTCAGCCTTAGCCTCAACCTCAAGCTATATTTTTTCGATCGCGACCCTCGTCTGTTTGAAAGACGGCACGCCGGTATCTGGATCCACCTCGACGGGAAACAAATCCTTGACCGGCGGTTCATTGAAGTGTTCGGGGAAAAAGCAGGCCCCCGGCATGAGGGTGACGTCCGCTTCAACCCCCATCTCGAGTGATCCTTGTTCCGACTTCACGCGCACCCGCGCTCCATCCCCGAGTCCCAGCCGCTCGATATCCTGGGGGCTCATCCGCAGCCTCTCGGTGTTGGGCGAAATCTTGATCAGCCCGGACGCTTGCGTCGAGAGCTTGCCGGAATGATAGAGCAGTTGTCCCATCGTCAACACAAATTGATTCCCTTCGAGTGACGAGTCACGGGTGACGCGTGACGAGTAACGCTTCGCCACTTCGGCGGAATAGCCGTCGGACAGATAGGCATCCGGGGTCGGGATTACTTTCTTGGGCTGCCCCAGATTGTAGTAACCCGGCAACAGTTTCATGATCTCGCTCTGAACATCCTGTGACGACTCGTACTCGACGGGATAGTCCAACCCGGAGGCAATTGCGGCCATGATGTGCCAATCCGGCAGACTCTCGCCGAGTGGGTCCATCGTTTGGCGAACGCGTTGCACTTTTCCTTCCTGATTGGTGAATGTCCCCTCTTTCTCCGCAAACGTGCAAGCCGGGAGCACGAAGTGCGCCAGTTGCCCCGTTTCGGTCAGGAACGGATCCTGGCAGATTAAGAGTTCGAGTTTTTCCAGAGCCCCTTTCACGTCCATCGAGGCCGGCAAGGTCGCCAGCGGGTTTTCACCGACGACGTAGAGCGCCCTAATTTTTCCGCTACGGCATCCTTCCAGAATCTCCGTCAGATTCGCACCGCTCCCCGGAGGAGGCAAGTCCACGCCCCACGCCTTCGCAAACCGAACCCGC
>CAZAUW010000206.1:0-1842 GCA_964488295.1 uncultured Candidatus Peribacteria bacterium | reverse complement strand
CTGCAGGAAGACCCGGTAGCGCGACAGCTGGTCATCGAGGGGGCTTCGCGTATCGAACCAGAGGTTCACGGTATCCGTGCGCAGGTGGTATTCCTGCGCGCGCAGGTACACGGTGCGCGAGCGGATGCGCGCACCGAACTGCTGCGAGAGCACTTGCTCGGTCTTGCCCATGCGCTCAAGGAAGTCGGGGGTGAGGAGCAGGGTGCCCGGCACCGGACGCGCCGCCCAATCGACGACGGTGATGAGCGGCAGGCTGCCGGAGGCCTCCACCGCATGCGCGGTGATGTAGATGCCGTTTTCGGTGAGGTAGTCGTGCAAGTCGGGGGGCAGCGGAGGACGAGCGCCCGAACCGGTCACCACGCCGCCGCTGGAGGCCCCCGGCACACCCTCGATCTGCAGCCGCGCGACCACCGGCTTGACCGTGATGGAGACGGAAAGGCGCGAGGGGTAGTCTTTATGAACGCCCACATGATCGACGTCGGGGACCGTTTGGGTGACGGCCATAACGACCTCGCGCGCAGGGAGGAAGAACAGGTGCCTGCCGAAGAACGGCGCGAGCGCCTGCTGCACCCTGCGCACGTCCACGCGGCCCTGGGTGCGCTGGATGTGGATCTCGCGCACCTGGATGATGGGGGAGAAGGCGAAGAGCCCCAGGACAAAGCATACGAGGATGACGAGGATGGCCGCAAACCACCGGCGGATCGTCCGGCCCCAAGTGAACATCGTCGTCTGCAGCCGCCGCAGCCAGCGCTTGAGCCGCTCGCGGCGGTGCTGCGCGCGGCGCCGGTGTTTGCGTTCCACGAAAGAACGCGTGGCGGGCGAGACACGACGGTTAAATTGCCGTGGCAGAGGGCGTTTTGGGCGCAGGAGCACGAGAGGGATGATAGACGAATACGACCCGGCAAAAGGAAGGACATCTTTCTTTTTTGTTGGCTCGTTGGCTGATGACTTGTTGTATACATACCACGTTGACCCGGTCGAGAAACGAGCCAACGAGGAACGACCCGCCTGTTCGCCATTGATGTCCAAAACTGTATGCTTTCCATCCATGCAACTCGCCCTCGTCGCCGACTGGCTCACCACCTACGGGGGCGCCGAGCACGCCATACGTGAATTCTCGGCGATCTGGCCCCAGAGCCCGATCTTCACGAGTGTCGCGCGCCCGGGCCGCCGTGGTTTCCTGACGGGCAAAGACATCCGCGTCACCCCGCTCCAACGCCTCTACCGCGTGCTTGGCAAGCATCAACCGCTCCTGCCGCTGATGCCAAAAGCCATGGAAGGCATCGATCTGCGCGGCTACGACGCCATCCTCAGCTCGTCGCATGCCGTGGGGAAGGGGATTATCCCGAGCGCAATGGCCGTCCACGTGTGCTACTGCCACACCCCGATGCGCTACGCGTGGGAAATGGAGGAGCAGTACCTGGAAGATTTCCGGGTACCGCGCATCATGCGTGGGGCGGCGCGGGATCTGCTCAAAAACCTGCGCCGCTGGGACCTCTCCACCGCCAGGAGGGTGGATAGGTTCATCGCCAACTCATCGGAAACGCAAGGCCGCATCGCGCGCATCTACGGCCGCGACTCGCTCGTGGTGAGCCCCCCCGTGGACGACCGTTTCTTTGCCACACCGCTCGCGCCGCCGGACGGTCGCACGTCGTTCCTCGCTATCGGGCGGCTCGTGCCCTACAAACGCTTCGACCTGCTCATCGAAACGGCCAACGCGCTGCAGATACAGTTGATGGTTGCCGGGCGCGGGCAGGAACAAGGCAAACTGCGAAGGCTCCACGTACCCACGTGGAGGTTCTTGGGGTTTTTCTTCAGTAACAACTCCACCCGTGGTACGCC
>CAZAUW010000205.1:0-1843 GCA_964488295.1 uncultured Candidatus Peribacteria bacterium | reverse complement strand
GGATGGTTCCTGTGTTCTCTCCGGCTCAGACGTGAAGGGGCATGTGCTCTGCATGGACCCTCGGACCTCTCGTCGTATTCAAGGCCATTGTGTGAACCGACCATGTGACGGCAGCTTTGCCTACGCAGCAGGCAGGCGAAGTGACTATTCGCGGCCGGGAAAGAACGAAGGATGCAGAAAGGATAACATCCAAACTTCAATGCAGCACATCCCCCTCCACCGAGGAACGGAACCGGGCGTAGCCGTCGGCGCCCCCAGGATGATCGCCATCGAAGTACACCTGACCAACGCCGAAGTAGCCGTGCGGGAGGCAGGTTTGAGAACATGCCTCATCATTATCGAAAGCAGTCCATGTCTCTACGTCGACAGGATTTCCTTCACTGAGGGATTGCATCATCAGGGCAGCATACGAAAACCTGTGGGTGCCCTTCTTGCCGGGAGCTCGGGCATCGCGATTGATGACAACCCGTCCACTGAGAATTTTTTTTGCATCGTCTCCAGCCACAATCCCCGGATTGACTGCGCCTTCGATAAAAGTCGGTTGCCAGGCGGAAATATTTTCCGCAGTGCCTTCTCGATCCACCGGTCCGAACACCCCTTCATTCACGTAGGTCTTGCGTCGCAAGAGCTTAATGCCCGAAGAGTCAATGCGGCGCACCATCTCCGCAAACGACGTCTGTGGAACCAGGATCAGGCGGCATCCGCGCAGGGTTGCGATGCCATCATACTGTTCCGGCTTGAAGGCACCGCGAACAGAGACGAGATCAGGAAGCGCGGCATCCCCGGGCTTGAGGAATTTTTGCCACGCGGCAATCGCCTGCTCATACCCTCCCTCCCAGTCGATGGTAAGGAGCGACCGGAGTGTGGCTTGCACACTATCCAACTCGCGATTCATTGCATTGCGAGCCTCAGAGACCTTGGCCAGCGCCTCCTGTATCCGTGCTTCGTCGACTCCGGTAGTTCTGATGTCAGGAACGAGATTTCGCGCACTCATGGTTGTAACGGGAAATGAAATCAGTGGCAATGTTACCATTGAAATACATTCTGTCAAATGCAAGCAAATTCCGAGGAATCGCCTATATTCGCATAATTTTCCGAATCATCCTCCTCACCCCCAACCACGAAAGAAACAGCGCTAACCCCAAGCCGAGGAGCAGGAAGAGCGGGGATATGCCCAGACGCTTATCCAGGTATGCACCGCCGAAACCCAGCACTACCACGGGGATCGCGATGATGTAGCCGAGTTCCCACACGAGCTTCAAGCCCAGGCGGAGGCCTTCGCTTGTCTTCCGGTCCGGTTGCTGCTGTTCCATGGCGCAAAAACGGAAAAGTTACTCTCTTCCCGGCGAGATGCCCCGGTGGCTACGGTGCCGCCGCACGGTCTTCAACCTGGCCAGCTCCCGCTCCATGATCGCCGTCGCTTCGGCAAAACCTTCGGCGTCGTTTCGCTTGTCGGCCATCAGTTGCTCCGCCTTCGCCTTCGCCTGCTCGATCGCCGCCTCCTGCAAGGCTTCGGCGCGGTCAGCGGTGTCGGCGAGCAGCTTGATCGTCTGCCCGTCCACTTCCACCACTCCGCGCGATACCGCAAACACGCTCTCGCTGCCGCCCTTGCGCGCCACCACGGTGCCGGCGGCCAGGATCGTGAGCAAGGGGATATGGTGGGGCAGCACCGTGATTTCCCCGTCGGGGGTGGGCATGCTCACCGAGTCCACGTCTCCGTCGAAGAGTGTAGAGTCGGGGGTGATGAGGGAAAGGTGAATCATGAGTGATGCTGCGGATATGAAGGGAGAATCGAAAACGTATATCGTATGTCGTATATGGTATGTCGGCTGAGTTTTAAACC
>CAZAUW010000204.1:0-1863 GCA_964488295.1 uncultured Candidatus Peribacteria bacterium | reverse complement strand
AGATCGTTTCCTTCGCGCGAGCGCTCCCCCACTCCGGCGAAGACCGAGAACCCGCCGTGCTCCTCGGCGATGTTGCGGATCAGCTCCTTGACGACCACCGTCTTGCCCACACCCGCGCCCCCGAAGAGGCCGACTTTGCCTCCTTTGAGGATCGGGCAGATGAGGTCAATGACCTTGATGCCGGTCTCGAGGATTTCGGTGGAGGTCGACTGTTCCACGTACGGAGGGGCAGAGCGGTGGATGGGATACTTCTTCTTGCTTTTCACCGGAGGCTGGCCGTCGATCGGCTCGCCCAAGACGTTATACATCCGTCCGAGAGTCTCCGGGCCGACGCCGACTGAAATAGGGGCGCCCGTGTTCTCCACGGCCGTGCCGCGCGAGAGGCCGTCGGTGGATCCCATCGCCACGGCGCGCACCATGTTGCCCTCCAGCTGCTGCTGCACCTCAAGCGTCAATTCCGTATCACCGACCTTCGTCTTGAGCGCCGTGAAAATCGGGGGCAATTCCTTGGCATCAAACCGGCAGTCCACCACCGCACCGATCACTTGAGTGACAGTACCTGGCATAAGAGAGAGGTGTAACGGATATTCGCAGAGCGGGTTTCCATACCCGCGGATACCCAATCAACGCGGATGAATGACAACGCGGGTTCCATACCCGCGGTTGAACGATCAAAGCCGCGACATCCTACGGGATGCCGGCAAGGCAAACAAGGGTGTTTGCGATTGATTCCCATTCCCGGCAGGTCTATGGTGGCTCACCCATGGCACGCACGAAGAAAAATGCCAAAGGCACGGCAGGCTCCAGCACAAAAGCGATGCTGAAACTAATCCTCCAGGAAATCGCGGATGTGCGCCATGAATTGAAAGACGATATGAAACAAATGAAAACAGAACTTCAGAATGATATGAGGAAATTGGATGAAAAACTGAGCAGCCGGATCAACCGAGTCGAAGACAGAATGTCCTCAATGGAATCGGAGCTCAGGGGATTGCGCACCGAAGTCCATCAAAACCAGCTGATGTTCATGGCCCATGACCAGCTGGAACGAAGAGTTACAGTACTGGAGACGAAGGTTACGTGAATGGAGCGGGCTACTGAAAATGATTACAACCGTGATGCGCACTGTCAGGAGCTTGCGTCCATGATCGAGGAAAGCAGTTGGGCAAGAACGAGCTTGCGTCTCCATTGAGGATTGCCAGACTTGCTGTGCCAACATGCACAGAGCACTGCATCAAAAAATCCCCACTGTGTAATGCGTTGTCTGCTAGAATGGAGTGCCTGCGATAGAATTTCAATTCTTCTCTGCATCATGGCCTCTATGTTTTTTTGTAGATGAAAAAGTTCAGGATTTGCCAGAAACCTCGCTGCGCCATAGGCAGGGTCAGCTATAATCCCTTCCGGGTCGATTGCGATCCAGCCTCGATGTTCATCAAGGAGAATATTTTCGTGATGGAGATCGCCATGAATTAATCGTTCCTGCTCTTTCGATACATCTAATTCCTCAAAAATTTCTTCAGCTCGTTCAATCAATTCTATAGGTATCGCCGTTCCTTCCTGTCGTATATCGATCATTTCTTCTCTCCACTTTCGTAGAGGAGTAAATGAACCGTACGAAGGAACTGGAAAACTGAGATCAGCGATAAGTGCAGCGCCTATCTCTGTCGCTGCTTCGTCATTGTGAATCTGAACATCGAGCAGTTTTGTTCCAGGATGGATGCGCTCAAGAATCATGGCATTGTGTTTGCGATCGGCTTCAAGTAATTTAACCGATCTTGGACAATTAAATTCCATTACAACCTCTCATTTCACATACCCCCCATCGGTTAATCGAATCTTTGACAAAGTTCTTCAACATGCATC
>CAZAUW010000203.1:0-1890 GCA_964488295.1 uncultured Candidatus Peribacteria bacterium | reverse complement strand
TGCTGGCGTTGGGCACAATGCGTGGGGGCCAGTGGATCGTCCTGGGGCCGTGGGCGTCAATCAACGCGATGACGGCCGAGGCGTGCATCCCCGATGAAACGTTGCTGCTGAGGATCACAGACCGCCTGATGGCGCTGCCGGGAATCGAGATCGTGTTTTTGGATTTGACGAGCAAGCCGCCGGGGACGATAGAATGGGAGTGAAAAGAAGGCAACGAGGGAAAGGAAGGAAAAGAAGGCAATGAAGTATGTATTGAGGATTTGCGGGTATAATTGTTGCATGGAGAGAAAGTACAAAGGCGGCTTCCGATCACTTATTGCATGGCAAGAAGCGAAAGCTCTTACCACAAAAATCTATCAAGCTACCAAGAAGTTTCCAAGAGAAGAACAATTTCATCTCGTTGCGCAGATGCGAGACGCGTCGAGTTCGACGATGGAAAATCTTGCGGAGGGGTCGGCAATGGCCACGAAAGGTCAACTCGTTTCATATTAGGTGCTGGCCAGGGGATCTGCCGTGGAAGTCGCTAATTTTCTTGAGCTTAGTTTTGAACTCGGCTACCTCACACGGCAGGATTTTGAAGACTTGTCGGAACATGTGGCTCGTGTCATCTATCTGATTACACAACTCATTCGCAGTTAGTACCTCCTTGCCTTCATTTCCCTTTTTCCCTTCTTTTCCCTTTCCATGGCAGAGTCATTGCACGACCCGGCCATCGCGGAGTTGGTGCGCAGAGCGCAGGAAGGCGACACCGAGGCGTTCGAGAAAGTCTACGACCACTTCTTCCAGCCCGTGTACCGCTACACGGCGTTCCGCGTGCACGCGGAGTTGGTGGAGGATCTGGTCGCCGATATTTTCGTCAAGGCCTGGGAGAAGCTCCACCAATACAAGGCGAAGAAAGGCATCCCCTTCGGCGCCTGGCTTTTCCGCATCGCGCGGCATACCGTGATCGATTCCTACCGGCGCGAGCGGGGCTTTGAGGAAGTGAGTGAAGAGACGGCCGATCCCGACGACTTAAACCGCGCCGAGACGCGCGCGCATATCAATGACCTTCTGCGCGTGGTACGCGAAGCGGTGAATAAGCTGCCGCGCCGCTACCGCGAAGTGCTCATCCTCACCTACATCGCCGATTTGCCCCACAGTGAGGTGGCCAGGGTACTCAGGATGACCGAGGGAGGGGTGCGCATCCTCAAGTTCAGGGCGCTGCGGAAATTAGAGTCGCTGCTTCCTCCCGACATCAATCAATAGCATGGCAAGCACTCTTCCTTCGACGGCCTCCTCATCCTGCGCCCTTCCTTTGAGAATGACGAAGGAGCCGTGCGTCTTTCGATGCCTCTGTGGTCATCTCACGATTTTCCACGATTTAACCCTGTTATTGGCGTAACAGAAGCCATTTCCTTGCGTTTTTACCTCTGTCCATGACCAGGCAATCGCCCCCACCGCGCCCCATGCGCCCACACGACCTTCTAGCCTCGCTCCCGGCCGGGCTGCAGCCGTCGTCTGAGCTCCAGAAGCGCGTCAAAATGCGCCTGCGGGCACATATGGCAGCCCCCGACCTCCTGCGTCAAGCCAGGGAAGCCCTGCAGCCCCCTCCCGCACTCTCCGCCCGTTTATTTGCAAGGATCGCCGCGAGCATCGGGCCACTTCAGTCACTCTCCCTCTGGGAGCGCCTGCGCGCCTCGTTCGCCGCGTCCGCTTCGCTCCAGGCCCTCATCAGGCAGCGGATCATCGCGCGCCTGCGTCCCGCCTCTGCGCCCGCCTTTGTGCGCCCGCTACGCTGGGCATCGGCGTTCATTATCATTCTGCTCGTCATCCGCATCGGTTCCCAGGTCTTCCTCATCCGCCCGGGTGTTGCTGAATCCACCGTCGTGGCGCTCCCCACGAGCGGTGAAT
>CAZAUW010000202.1:0-1903 GCA_964488295.1 uncultured Candidatus Peribacteria bacterium | reverse complement strand
CACCCGCGTCTTTCGCTTGCCGGGAGCGTCCGCGTCTCCCTCGACGATCGATTCCTCGATGACCTCTCCAGCCTGCCAAAAAAACAGGTAGGGGGAGATCGTGGTGCCCAGAAAGGCGACCGCGCTAAGCAGGTAGTCCGCGTTGTTCTTGAAGGACGGAACGAAGAGCGACTTTCCGATCTGTCGCCAGTCATGGGAAACGCCGGACATGAAGGCGACGATCACGTACCCCGCGAGGGCGAGACAGAGATATTTGAGAAAGCGAGAGTATGCCCGATAGGGAATAAATATTTGAGTTGCCACCAAGATCGCGGTGAATATGGAAAGCCACAGAAGTTGCGGCATGCCAAAAAGCATCTTTGCGGAGGCCGCCATCACGTTCAGGTCCGCGAAAACATTCAGCACGTTTGCGCAGAACAGAAGAACGAGCGACCCGTAGAGCAGCCACCCGGGGTAATGCTCTTTCATAACCGCCGCGATTCCTTTTCCGGTAACGAGACCTACGCGGCCGGACATCTCCTGGATCGAGATCATGAGCGGGAGACTGAGCGGAATCAGCCAGAGGAGCCCGTATCCATATTTCGCGCCACATTGCGAATACGTGCCTATGCCAGACGGATCGTCGTCTGCGGCGCCGGTGATCAAACCCGGGCCAATCTTGCGATACCAGGGTTTTGGCCCCTGACTATCAGGTTCGACGCGGGCGCGATCTAGGTCTTCGTGGTCCTCCTGAGTTGCAGGAGTAGGAACCTCGGCCGCGCCCTGAGGATCTTCGGCCATGCTCATGCGTTACTCTCCCTTTGAAATGCATGAGTTCATGCATCCCATACGGCTTGACGCCGGTTGAATTTGAGGGGTTCCAGCCTCTTTTCGTGACAACATCGTGACACATTCGTGACAAGCCTAGCGGATCGTCAACTGGCCGCCAAATCTATGATTTAATGATCTTGCGAACGAGAGTTGGGCACGACTCGAAACTTCGCGATCAGAAAAAGCTGCAGGCGCGGAAAGACGGTTTCCTCCCAGAGGTGGTCCTCAACCACCGTTTCCTCCGCGCCCTTTTTCTTAACCCCACGATTCTCCCGAAGCACCCGTTGGTTCTTCAGTTCAACGATCAGGTGATTATCGCTAGTGCCTTGTTCTTCCAGCGGGGAACAGGTTCTTTACCGCTGCCCTCAGAAACTCCAACCCCATGAAGACCGCTCATTTCCTTATGTGCGGGGTGGCCGCCTCCGCATTTTCCTCCGCTTCCTTCGGCCAGACCATTCCTTTTCCCGTTGCAACCCACCCGCGACTCTGGGTCACATCGAAAGACGTGTCCCGGCTAAGAACCTGGGCTGTCTCTACCAATCCGATCTACTCGAAAGGGATGGGGCCCCTGCTCGCCCAGGCGGTGAACATCTACAAGACTCAGTTCTTCCCCGGCGGCGTGCAAAATCCCAATTACCCCGACCTGGGCGATACTCAGGGTTATCAAGGTTTGCTTACCGAGCAGGAGGCCCTGATCTTCGCGCTGCATTCGCTCATCGATCCCAATCCGACGAATCGCATCCAGTACGCCCAGTGCGCGCGAAACCTCATCATGGTGGCCATGAATCAGGCGGCGCTCGGACCGATGTCCAACGTGCCGTTCCGCGATCCGCTCCCGCCGATCAGCGATCTCTCCTCAGCCCAGATGCTGGAAGCCATCCGCCACGACAAGAAAGTCGTCGCCGGCCGGCAGCACGACGTGCTGCCGACAGCGATCGGCGCGTGGGTCATCGTCGACGACGTGACGGAGAAAGAAATCCGGGCGGCGCTGTTGAAGATGGGATTCCGCAAATAGGGCGCTAGAAATAAAACAGCACGCCGATGTCGATGCGTCGCGGCTCCGACGCGATGTAGTCCAGGTCGCATTCCGGGT
>CAZAUW010000201.1:0-1914 GCA_964488295.1 uncultured Candidatus Peribacteria bacterium | reverse complement strand
GGCGCGGCCTAAACGCTGCTGGCAATGCTCACGATTAAACACGACGACGTCATCGGCCGTTCGAAGGCCTACGAGGCGATCGTGAAGGGCGAGAAGATCCGCCGCCCGAGCATCCCCGAATCGTTCAACGTGCTTGTGAAAGAACTTCAGGCGCTCGGCCTCAAGGTCGAATTGCTCAAGTTCAAGGATGACGTCGCCCCCGAGGCGCGCGTGGCCGTGGAAGAAGGCGAAGTGGAGAAGGTGGAGATGACATCGCGCGTGGAGGCGGAAGAGCAGGTACAGGAATTGGTCCAGGGCGCCGACAAGATCTCGGAGCTGGAGCAGGTGGAATCCGAGAGCGAAGCCGAAGTGATCGCGGGCGTGGAGGAGGGCGCTGAGGTGGACGCGTCGGGCGAGAGCGCCAAGCAGGAGATGATCGAAGCGAGCAGCGAGGAGGCGATGGACGACGCATGAAGCATGAGAGGGAAACCGTACGGTTTCCCTCTCATGAACTCACCTTTCCCTTTATGGTATCCCTCCAGCCGGGCGAAGCCCGGCTTCGGGATATTGTTTGAACGTAAGCGCGGGCATCCTTGCCTTGAGCGCGGGCATTCTTGCCCGCGGGTGGCGTCATTTGATGGTTTCGTCCACGATGTTTCTGCTTTATCATGCAATGCATGAAATCCGTGAACAAAGTCATCCTCCTCGGCAACGCCACGCGCGATCCGGAACTCAAGAGCACACAGGGCGGCCAACCGGTGTGCACCTTCGGTCTTGCCACCAACCGCGTGTGGAAAGATGCCAGCGGAGAGAGGCAGAGCCTGCCTGAGTACCACACTATCGTGTGCTTCGGCGGGCTCGCGGAATTCTGCAACCAGCATGTGCGCAAGGGAAAGCCGCTCTACGTGGAGGGATACCTCAAAACGCGCAGCTGGGAGGCTTCTTCCGGCCCGGCGCCGGGGAGCAGGCACTTTCGCACGGAGATCGTGATGGAGAACATCGTGCTTCTGGGTACGCGTGAAGGCAATGCCGATAAGCAGGAGTCCGGCGAAGCCATGCCCCAGGGCGAAAACCAGGATCTGCCAATGATGGGGGAGCCGTCGTAAAAACAGTCAAGAAGATGCAGGCGAGCACTCAGGTTGATCGCCGCGTGGATTAAGTATCGATGGGGGAATCGAAGATTTCGCAAGGCATCGTGTCTCACCAATATGCAAGTTAACCGGGAACTTTCTCTCAAAATCATAATTCCTTACAACTTCCCGCATCGGAGATCCAACACTGCGTGCATATGATTCCACTTGCTGCCACTGATCAAGGGTGTAGAGACGGACATTTGGTCCTTCTTCCATGCCGTTACCATAAATGCTTTCCATCTGTTTCGACAAGAATTTTCAACCTTCCATCTTATTGGCGTTGAGAGCCGGAATCAGGCTTCAGCCTTCTTTTGTACAAATCCGGCAGAATGAGTCCATCCGTGCTCCAAAATTGTATTCTTTCTCCTTGACCCTCTCCTTTTCGTGCGTAGACTGTCTGCACGCTATGGTTACTCGCGAACACCCGTAGGATTAGTAGGTCTTTCCAGACTAATTCTGCGGGTGTGCGTGAGCCACCCGCCGTTTTTTTATCCGCCAGGATAAAAAAACGCCCTGAGCGAGTGAGTCCCGTCAGGGACGAACGAGCCGAAGGGTTTGCGTGGTCGCTCGCCCCACCGATGCTCCTTGAAAGCATCGGCTCGAGCCTTGCAGTGGATCTTCTTACCACTGCAGGCAATGACAAGAAAATATGTATTGTAATTTCACCCCTGTACCAGTCGTCCGCCTCGGCGGACTCCGGTACAGGACAAGCCCGTCTTCGTGCGAAGTAGCGCACGGGATGGGCTCGGACACTTTCACGTGCATAACCCCCGCGTACACGGGCTACGCCATCACGCGGAAC
>CAZAUW010000200.1:0-1927 GCA_964488295.1 uncultured Candidatus Peribacteria bacterium | reverse complement strand
GCACGCGGGCAGAGAAGGTGCCAAAGCCGGCAATTGTCACTTCTTGGCCGGCGACGAGTGCACGGGTAACGATCTCTTCAAATGCTTCCACAAAATCTTCCCCAACCTTTTTTGAAACTCCCAACTTTTCAGCCAACCGGCTGGCCAGTTCTGCCTTGTTCATAGATAAGCAGTGAATCATTAATGGCCTAAGCGTAGCGGAGAATTGAGCAAAAGGCAAGGAAAATGTCAAGGGCTGCGGGTTGACATTG
Source organism: uncultured Candidatus Peribacteria bacterium (assembly GCA_964488295.1). Taxonomy (GTDB): domain Bacteria; phylum Patescibacteriota; class Gracilibacteria; order Peribacterales; family Peribacteraceae; genus CAZAUW01. Next base: position 1,676 of record CAZAUW010000200.1, on the reverse strand, counting down.
AGCCCTTTTTCTGTTAGGTTTGGCGCGCCTGTTCGTCGTGTCGACGCACAGAGAAACGCGAAGGATTTGAAGATGAAAAAGTGGATCATTTCACTGGTAGCGGTGACGGCCATTCTCGTCGGTGCCTTCCTCTACCACGGACACCTGCAGAAGCAGGATCGCTTGAGGGATGAGGCGGCCATTGAGGAGAAACGCAAGCTCAAGATCACGGAGCTGGTGGCCAACATCGACCTGATGCGCCACTTCAACCCCATCCACCCGGAAAGACTCCTCCCGAGCTTCACCCACATCGATCCGTCGCACAGTCTCCACTGGGACCACGCGCTTGACGAGATTCGCATGTGGACTTCAACAGGCGGCACGGTGAGCTTTTTCCCCGGACCGAGAATGGAGGGAGAGGCGCGAGGCGTGCGAATCTCCTACGCGGAGTTGGGCACGTCGGACGCGGAGCTTCAACGCTTCGAGAACCTCAGTGTGTCCATCCCGATCGCAGCGGGCCTGCGAGAGATTCTCACCTTCGAACCGAAGGAGGATGGTCTACGGGCCTGCGAAGGCGAGACACACTTCGCGAATCACGCCGACCTGGTCATCATGGACGCCAAGGCGCATAACCTCGACTTCTCGAAACTCGCTGCCCTGGACACGAACGGCTCCCTGGTCGAGTTCAGCACCAGCGAGGACGGGATTAACGCCGCGGTTCGGCGGGAACACCGTTTGTGTGCGATGGCGCTGATCGATTTTCTTCTCAGTTATCCTGAAGAGGATGAGCCGCGCTTGCAACGAGGAGGGCGCATTACGGAGACGATTCCCTCGTGGGAGCTGGTCGCTTGGATCAAGTTCCATCGCGGTCAGGCAGACGACCCTTCGGCACCTGAAATGGCCGACGCGCGGTTGGCGCAGGTGTTCCGAGCGGTCGAAGTTCGCCGGCTCTCCTACCAGGTGAAGAAGTTTCGCCAAGACCGTGAAGTCCTCGCCGTCACCTTTCCCGAGACGCGCCGTCGCCGGGAAGCGATCGATGAAGAAATGAAGACAGCCGGCCTGGCCTACGCGGCCATCGGGACCACCTCACGCGAGATGGACCGCCTGGTGGGAGAAATCCACCCCTAGGCGGCAACGTCGGCACAACTCAAGCGCATCTGCGCGGAACGCTCGAACGAAAGAGCGCACCGCCTGCGGGTGCGCTCTATTTATTTATCTCGCGTACTCCACTACACGCGTTTCACGAATCACAGTCACGCGAATTTCACCTGGATATTGCAGTTCTGACTCAATCTTTTTAGCCACATCCTTGGCGAGCCTGTAGGCCGACATGTCATCCATACGGTCGGGGCGCACGAAGACGCGCACTTCGCGGCCGGCCTGGATGGCATAGGCTTTTTCGACGCCTTCAAAGCTGGCGGCCGTCTTTTCAAGCTCTTCCATGCGTTGCACGAATTGCTCGAGGGATTGTTTGCGCGCACCCGGGCGGGCGCCACTGATCGCGTCCGCTGCCTTCACGATAGATCCTTCAATCGTGCGCGGCTTATCCTCATGGTGAGCAATGCTTTGGTAGCACAGCTCCTCGGGGAAGCCGAACTTTTTCATGATGTTGTAACCGATTTCGGGATGGGCGCCTTGCATGTCATGATCGACCGCCTTGCCGAGACCGTGACACGGGTGCGCGAGAGCAGCGGCAG
>CAZAUW010000199.1:0-1943 GCA_964488295.1 uncultured Candidatus Peribacteria bacterium | reverse complement strand
GCTACCGGAATAACCACCGCGAAATACTCAATGCCGCCATGGGCCGCTACCTTCTCTGGCGCGACAAAAAGGCGGGGACATTCGTGGATGAGAGCAAAGACGAAGTGACCCTCGTGGAATTCAACCACTGGCGCGAGCAACATTTGTTCTCGATCATTGACAAGGCCCTGAGGTTGCACGTGGGTGAGCAGATGCAAACTAGCGTGGAGAGGGTCAAGGAGCGCGCACAGAAGAGCCGGTTGTTCTTTTCCCTGCTCAAGAAACTCACCAAAGGGCCGGATGCCATCAACGCATACATCCTATATGGGGATGACATGGCGGGCGCTATGGAAGAAGTGTTCACGCGGCTCAGCGATTACCGAAACGGCTATAGGCTCGATTCATTCACCAATGCCAATGAGCTCTGTCTCTTCCGTCTGCTGGATCCCGGTGTATATTTCAAAACCCCTGCAACCGCGAACCACACGGAAACTGTGGACGAGGCCCTTGCATCGGCCGGGCAGGATGCCGATGCGGACGAACAACGCTGGCTCAAGAAGAAAGGCCTGCGCCACCGCAATACCGAAGACGATGGCGACGAGGAAGACGGCGGCAGCGGGGAAAAGAAAGACAAGAGAATCAATGAAGAGCAGTTGCAGAAGAAGCTCGATTGGCTGACCGAAGACATCAAGGACTTGACGAGCCTGACGGAAACAACGGCTCAAACAATGGAAAAAAAAGGTGCAGACCTGTTGGACATCCAAAACTGGAGGGACACCGGCAAAGTGCTGGCGCCTGCCCTGCAGACCATCAGTTCCTGGCAACGGGCAAACACCGTCATTGGCCAATGGCGTGCCGGGCGCATCAAGCCCGGAGACTTCATCACCGCCCTTCCAACAGCGATCAATTTGAACAACGCTAATCGGGAAGAATATGAAAATTTCCTCCAACTGGTGAATGACGCAACGCATGGCGGCGAGTGGAAGGGGCCGGAGGATCCGGGAATGAAGAAATTGGATAACGCTTTGAATGGCATCCTTTCCCAAATCGAGCAGCAGAGAAAAGATTGGCAAAAGATGCTGGACGGTATACGCGACCAGGCCCGGAACATAGAGAAAGCAGACGACGTCCGCAAGGAGGGTGGCTGGAAGATCAAGTTCTACAGCATCCGCCACTTCATCGAAGCCGTAAAGTCAGTGGCCTCATCGTGGAAGAAAGCATGGGAACAATGGACGACATTGCGATCATCGGAAATCGCGAACGCCATAGGCAAATCCTTGCAGGGACTGCCATGGATCGGGGAACAAGCGAAGGTGACGCTCGATATGGAACTCGACCACAAGAACGACGAGATCAAGGACGAGTATAAGAAACACCTGGAGCACGACTTGGCGGATTTCGACCATTGCTGCGGCCACGGCGACCATAATCTCCTGGCACAGCACAAAAATGATCCCAACAAATTCCGCGCTGTGCTTGAGTACATGGCCAACAAAGGCTGGCTCTATGATTTGAATGTGGAGAAGGGCACTGCCTTCCGTTATGCCATTAAGGAGAAATTGCCGGCCAACTGGTTGCCGGAGCGCCGCACCCAGTACATGCGCGACCTGGAACAGCAGCAGAGCAAGGGCGAAGATGAGGCCATCAGCGCTGGCAAGAGCCGTGTGAACAACTATTCGGACATCCCGCCGATGATCGACGTGCTGTACGATGAATTGAACCGGAAAAACTATTGGGCGACGTTCGGTATTCTGGAGCGCATCGTGGAGAAAGGCAAAATGGCCAACTCTCCCGTGTGGGCGTCGGTCGTCATCATGAATGCCATTCAGAATGACCCGACGGCAAAGGAGTACTTCCCGATCAAGCTGCTCGACAAGTTCGGCAACAACGGCCTGCCCAACGGCATGATGCTCCGCGCCATGGCCGAAACGCCCAGCCGGATCCCCCCAGGCCACCGGATGGCT
>CAZAUW010000198.1:0-1948 GCA_964488295.1 uncultured Candidatus Peribacteria bacterium | reverse complement strand
CGAGGCGTACCCCGGCGACGTGTTCTACCTGCACTCCCGGCTGCTCGAGCGCGCGGTCTGCCTGGATGAGCAGCACGGCGGCGGCACCCTCACGGCGCTCCCGATCATCGAGACGCAGGCGGGCGACGTGTCGGCCTACATCCCCACGAACGTCATCTCCATCACCGACGGCCAGATCTACCTGGAATCCGACCTCTTCTACAAAGGCATCCGCCCCGCCGTGAATGCCGGCCTCTCGGTGTCGCGCGTCGGGTCCGCCGCGCAGGTGAAGGCGATGAAGAAAGTGGCGGGCAAGCTGCGTCTCGACCTCGCCCAGTACCGGGAGCTCGCCGTCTTCGCCCAATTCGGTTCCGACCTGGACCCCGCGACCAAGAAACAGCTCGACCGCGGCGCGCGCCTCACCGAAATTCTCAAGCAGAACCAGTACGAGCCGCTTTCCGTGGGTGAACAGGTGGCGATCCTCTACGTGGGCGTCAACGGGCTTGCCGACGAAGTGCCCGTGAAGCACATGAAGGAATTCGAGGCCGCGTTTTTGCAGATGCTGCGCGACCAGCATTACGACGTGCTGAAGACTCTCGAGAAGGAACTGAAGCCCGAGGCGGAGGAGACGTTGAGGCGGCTCGTTGATACCCTGAAGGCGCAGAAAAGTTATTCCCATCCTGCATAATTCGTATGTCCTCTATCGTATGTGGTATGTCGTATCTGTGACACTCCCACATACGACATACGATATACCACATACCATATACGCACGCATGGCCCGCAGTCTCCGCGATATCCGGCGCAAGATGAAGGCGATCAAGTCCACCAAGCAGGTGACGAAAGCCATGGAGCTGGTGTCGGCTTCCAAGATGCGCCGCGCCGTGCAACAGGCCCAGAGCCTGCGCGACTACTCGCTCACCGCGTGGGCGATGCTGGGGAAGCTCGCAAACGCCAATGCCGATTTGCATGATTACTTCCGCGAGCGGCCCGTCCAAAAAGTCCTCGCGATCCTCATCACGAGCGACCGGGGACTCTCGGGCAGCCTGAATGCCCAGCTCTTCCGCGTGTTGAACCAGTACCTGCGCGAGCTTGGGAAACCCCGCGATTTCTTACGGATTGATTTTGTGGCGGTAGGGAAGAAAGGCCAGCAGTTCCTCGCGCGCTCGCGGCAGAATGTGATCGCTGCGTTCCCGGCTTTCTCCAACCATCCGCGCTATAAGGAAGTGCTGCCGGTGGCCCGCATGGCCACGCAGAGCTTCCAGGACGGCGCCTACGACCACATCGTCCTCCTCTACAGCAATTTCGTCTCGGCCCTGGCCCAGGAGCCGACGGTGAAGACGCTCCTGCCGTTTTCGGCCGGCGACATGAAGGCCATGATTGATGCGCTCGGCTTGCGCCATTCGCGCCCGGGCGCATCCGACTCGAAAGCACCGATGAAGGAATACCTGCTCGAACCCTCCCCCTCACAGTTGCTTCTGGAAGTCGTCCCCAAGCTCACCGAGGTGCAGCTGTACCAGGGCGTCCTGGAGGCGGCGGCATCGGAGCACTCGGCCCGGATGGTGGCGATGCGCAGCGCCAGCGACAACGCCTCCGAGATCATCGACGACCTCACGCTCACCTACAACCAGACGCGCCAGGCGAATATCACGGCCGAGCTGGCGGAACTGAGCGCGAGCAAAGCGGCATTGGATTAACCGTATCTGGTATGTGGTATATCGTATGTCGTATATGGAAATGTCACTGATACGACATACCACATACGATAGAGGACAGACGGTTCACATTCTTTTTTGACGTGAAAAAAACCCTCCTCCATCAAGGCGCCCCTCTTTCGCTCGCGCTCGTGGTTTTCGCCGTTCTGTGGTCATTGCTACATTGCCACATCGTGCTGTTCAATCGACTCAACGTTCGCGGGGCGATCGGGCTTCGTTTCCTCTGGCCTGATGTTCTGGTGCGCATTTCTTTC
>CAZAUW010000197.1:0-1965 GCA_964488295.1 uncultured Candidatus Peribacteria bacterium | reverse complement strand
GGCATGTTGGTGAGGGTATGGATTTGCCGGATGAACGCTCTCTGCATTGGGCGGGCCATACTGGGTGCCTAGAACCATCAGGACCAGGAGAGAGAGGAGGGAGATGCGGTGCATGCACCCAGTGTATCACTTCCTGCGGCTTCGTCGCGGTGGAGGCGGCACCTTGGCGCCGCGCTTGCGCGCTTTGCTCAGGCCGATGGCGATCGCCTGGCGGCGGCTGCGCACCGGGCGCTTCGCCTTGCCGCTGTGGAGCTGTCCGCGCTTGTACTTGTGCATGGCACGTTTCACGCTGGATTGGCTCTTGCGGGAATAGCGTGGTGACAGAGAAAAGAGAGGAAACATCTCTTTCTGTGACGCGCGCCCGTTCAAATCGTTGCAGAGCTCAGGCCCTCTTTCGCCAACGATGACGCAGGAGCACAGCAATCAACGCACAATTCGTCACAAAGTACACGAGCGGATACAGGGCATTGCTGATCGTCCACTGTTGAACGTTCAAAAGCGACACGATCTGCGATAAGTTCCAGAGACTCCATGCAGCGAGATTCTCAGAACCTGGATCACGCAGAGATTTACGGAAGGTCGGCAGCCATCCCACGACGTCGAGAGAAAGCGTGAGGAGATACGGCAGAAACGCCGATGACGTGAGAAACCAGAGAACGGCGATGCCGAGCGCACTCAGGAGACACGCGCGATCGAAGTTCGTGGTTCCTCCCGTGCCGTACTTGATCGATAAACCCGCCACCACCGCCTGGCCGATCACCGAGCCCATCGCCATGCCCAAAGCGGCGGTGGATCCCAGGCTGTGATACGTCGTGAGCACCAGCACGCCCACACACAGCCAGATCCACCATGTGACCCGATTAGGGCGTGTTTTGTGCTGCAGAATGCCAATCGTGTAAGGTACGTACCCGCCCAGCGTCAGGAAAGAGGCAAGGAGATTGAGCCACATGTGCGGCGAGGATAGCCATTCCATCTCATCACTTCCATGCATAGATCCCTCCGCATCGCGCAGGTCGCCCCTCTCTACGACACGATCCCGCCCACGCACTACGGCGGAACGGAGCGAGCGGTGTCGTACCTGACCGAGGCGCTCGTCGCCGCCGGACAGGATGTGACGCTCTTCGCATGTGAAGGATCCCAGACTGCGGGGAGACTGGTGCCCTGCGGGCAACGATCGTCCGCATTGGATTCCCTGTCGCCCGAGCGCTTTGTGCCGGAGACGGTCATGCTCGAGCAGGTGTTTCGCTGCGCGGATCAGTTCGATGTCATCCATTTCCACGTGGATTTCCTCCACTTCCCGTTCTCACGTCGCGAGCGTGTCACGCAGATCACGACCTATCACAACCGCCTCGATATGCCTGCCTACCTCCCGCTCTATCGCGAATATGCGGAGATGCCCGTCGTCTCGATTTCGCGTTCGCAGCGGCTGCCCATGCCGTGGGCGAACTGGGAAGCGACGATCTATCACGGCCTGCCGCGCGACCTCTACCATCTGCACCCGAAAGCGGACGGCTATCTGGCCTTCCTCGGACGCGTGCGGCCGGAAAAAGGTCTCGATCGAGCGCTGCGCATCGCCGCGCGCGCGGGGCTCCCGCTCAAGATCGCTGGCAAGATCGCGCGGGGTGATCGCGAGTACTTCCTCCGTCGTGTGAAGCCGCATCTGATGAACGGGCAGGCGGAGTACATCGGCGAAATCGGCGAGGGAGAGAAAGGAGAATTCCTGGGCAACGCACGGGCACTGCTCTTTCCCATTCGTTGGCCGGAGCCGTTCGGCCTGGTGATGATCGAAGCCATGGCCTGCGGCACACCCGTCATCGCGTTCCGTGCCGGCTCCGTGCCGGAGGTGCTCGAAGACGGGGTGACCGGCTTTCTGGTCGACTCCGTCCCCGCGGCTGTCGAGGCGGTGAGTCGACTCCCCTTTCTGAATCGCGCGCGCATCCGTGCACACTTCGAACGACGGTTTAC
>CAZAUW010000196.1:0-1974 GCA_964488295.1 uncultured Candidatus Peribacteria bacterium | reverse complement strand
AGCACCTCGAAAACATGAACAAGATCATCCTGGTGACGGGATCGGTGGTCGGCTACGCGTACTGCTGCGAGTTTTTCATCGCCTGGTACAGCGGCAATATTTACGAGCGTTTTGTTTTCCTCAATCGCGCTTTTGGGCCGTACTGGTGGGCCGCGTGGTCGATGTACTCATGCAACATCTTCATCCCGCAGCTCTATTGGTTCAAGCGCATGCGCACCAACTTGTGGGTGATGTTCATCATCAGCATCACAACCAACATCGGAATGTGGTTTGAACGCTTCGTGATCATCGCCACCAGTCTGACGCGCGACTTCCTGCCGAGCTCCTGGGCGTTCTTCCACCCCACCTGGGTGGATATGTGCACATTTGCGGGAACCATCGGCCTGTTCCTGACGCTGTTCCTTCTGTTTGCCCGCTTCCTGCCGATGATCGCGATCTCGGAAGTAAAGGGAGTCCTCTCCACGCAGAGGCCTGTTTTCAAGGGCCAGGAGGCGCTGGTGAAATGAACCTCGACTCGCTCAAAGACAAGCTCGGCCTGGGACCGGACAAGGTCTATGGTGTGGTCGGCGCGTTTTCGGAACCCGAAGACCTGGTCGCGGCCGGCCGCAAGATTCGCGAGATGGGATACACCAGGCTCGACGCCATGTCCTTGCTGCGCGCCACAACTTTGCTCCGTGCGACGGGGTTGCCGCTCAGGATCCACTGCTGGCTAATTGGCTCCGGCCCCAACTCCACGTCAGCGGCCGGAGCGATCGCAACCGACGCAAATGTTTTTGCTAGGTCCACCGAGAAACTCCTTGCCGTCAGAACGGCTCTTGGCGACGGGTCCCTCAAAACCGCCTTCGGCGCTTCGCTGCGCTCGCGCGATGTCAAGGCAGTGAACGAACAATCGACCGACGGGGTTCGTGAAATGGCGGTTGCCCCACATCTCAGCGCCTTGATTATGTGCGCTCTCGCGCACATCCCCGGGGTGGTGCTCCCGCACTCCCGCTCATCCACCCCGGTGTCACGGTTTACGCTCCTTTACGTTTGGAGTGTGAGAATCAGAATGCGATGTCGCACGGTTCGCAGTAAGACCGGTAGGCGACGCTCTCATCATGGCGGAGCTGCTCTGTAAAACGGGGGTTTATATTCGCGTTTGAATTCGGGCGCGATTGGCGCGAAACCTTCCTATTCTTCCGTCCTGCCCGCGAGCGAAGCGAAGCCCATCGCCAATGCCTCGCCCGCGCCACCCTCCTCCCCTCCCCGGACGAAGCTGCTCTGATTCCCGCCGGGCGCAGCGCCGCGCTCTCCAGCCCGGCGCGGACATCGACGTCAACACCCTCGTCATCAACAAACTCTCCCTCATCAACAGCCCCCACCCCGGCTCCCCCGCACCCGCTAAACTAACGCCGCCCATAATCCTCATCCGACAAATGCACACTCCCCGATAAAACCATGGCCACCATCAACCGCGCCGCCAAAGAAGTCTCCGTCAAGGTCGTCTATTACGGCCCCGGCCTGTGCGGCAAGACCACCAACCTGCAGCACATCTTCGACACCGCCAACCCCGAGCGGCGCGGCAAGCTGCTGTCGGTCGCCACCGAGACCGACCGCACGCTGTTCTTCGACTTCCTGCCCATCGATCTGGGCACCATCAAGGGGATGAAGCTCAAGGTCGGCCTCTACACCGTGCCCGGCCAGGTCTTTTACGACGCCACCCGCCGGCTGGTGCTGCGCGGCGCGGACGGCGTGGTGTTCGTCGCCGACTCGCAGACGCCGATGCTGGACAACAACCTCGAGAGCCTCGACAACCTCAAGACCAACCTAGCGCTCAACAACCTTGATACGGAGAAAATCCCGCTGGTGATCCAGTTCAACAAGCGGGACCTGCCCAACGCGCTGGGCGAGGCGGAGCTGAACGAGGCGCTCAACTGGCGCAAAGTGCCGACCCACACGGCGGTCGCATCCAAGGGGCTGGGCGTTCTGGACACC
>CAZAUW010000195.1:0-1982 GCA_964488295.1 uncultured Candidatus Peribacteria bacterium | reverse complement strand
GTCGCATTCATGCACGGACTCATCCTTCCTCTACGACTGCCGGGGATGCACCGATTGTTTCGGCTGCGTGGGGCTGCGCAAGAAGTCGTACTGCATCTTCAACGAACAGTGCGGCAAGGAAGAGTACCGAAGGAAGATCGGCGAGATTGACTTGCAGAATCCCGCGCAGAGAAAACTGGCTGAGGAGAGAGTAGCGGCCCTGAAGGCCGGACATCCGCACTTGTATTCCATCCAGGAAAAAACCGAGAACTGCACCGGGGATTACATTTTTGAGTCCAAGGATTGCATCCAATGTTTTCAAACATACAGGAGCCAGGACTGCATCTACATCCAGGATGCGGAAACGAAAGACGCTCTGCATTGCTATCATCCCGGTTGGTCGGAGCTCACCTACGAAACATTCTCGTCTGTCAGCTTCACCTCCACTGCCTTCTGCGCCCAGTGCTGGACGGGGAGCAATGTCTTCTACAGCGACAGCTGCCAGTCGTGTTCGGATTGCTTTGGATGCATCGGTCTCAAGCACAAGCAATACTGCGTCTTCAATAAACAGTATTCCAAAGAAGAATATGAAGATGAGGTGCGCAAGCTCTCGAAACTGATGCAGGCATCGGGGGAATGGGGAAAGTTTTTCCATGTGAGCTTGTGCCCCTTTGCGTATAACGAGACGCTCGCGATGCAGGTCTTTCCCCTGACGCAAGATGAAGCGAAGGCAAAAGGCTGGCGGTGGAACACCGACCATCCGATGACGACGGGCAAAGAGACGACGAGCTGGGACAAGCTCCCGGCGCGTGTGGAAGACATGCCCGAAACCGTCCCCCGGGAGATTTTCGCCTGCAGCCGATGCCGCCGGAATTACAAGATTACTTCCAAGGAATTGTCGTGCTGCAAGGAACTCCATTTCCCTCTGCCCCGGGAGTGCCCCGAATGCCGCTACGAAGAACGCTCACGCCGCCGCAACCCCCGCAAGCTGTGGTCGCGTGAGTGCATGAAGTGCCGAAAAAAGATCGAGACCACCTATGCACCTGACCGCCCGGAAATCATCTATTGTCAGGAGTGTTATCTGAAGCGCGTTTATTGACACTTTTGCATGTCCAACAGGCCAAAACTTCAGTTGAGATGACGCGCATTTTATGAGACAATATTCAGACAATGATGTTCTATTCTCATGGCTAATCTCCGCTTCCTCCATGTCGTTGTGCCCCAGGGAAATGAGGCGAATAAGAAAATGGAATCCAAATTCCAGGAGCTTTTGATCAACCTGCGAAACACCGTGACGGGCCAGCGGATTTCGCTGGAGCTCTACGGCTACGCGCAGTACACGTACTTCTTCATCGTGATGGATGAGCACTTGTTCGAAACAATCGAGGGGCTGATTTACGCCGTCTTTCCCGCTGCCGAAATCAAAGAGACAACGGATTACACGCTGAATTTCGACCCCAAGAAGCAGCACCTGGCAGGCGCCGTAATGGGTTACCACCACTCGGACGTGTATCCGATTATGACGTTCGATCTGTTTGAGGCAGACCGTTGCTCTCGTCTGCTCTCCGTCCTTTCCAACATCTAAACCTCCGACCATGTCTGGGTGCAGATCATCTCGGAACCCCAGGACGACACTGCCGTGTACCACTTGGGCCGAAGCTGGAGGCATCGGTTTGCCAACCTGCATCACTTCTTCAGCATCCGCGACCGCATGCGCCAGGGCGGCAGGAAGGCCATCAGCCACCTGCGTCACGAAAAAGCAGCCGAAAAACTCGCCATCAAGCCCTACAAGGTGAGCATCCGCTGCGCGTACATCGCCCAGGACCAGAAGAGCGCCAGCCGCAAGCTGGAGGCGGTCATCGCGAGCTTCTCCCAATTTAACGACAAGGATATCAACGAGTTCCACGGGCACGAGACGCATGGCGGGGGCTTCGTGCGTGAGTACAGGTCACGCACCCATACCAACCACTCAATGATGAACGTAAAGAGAGTGGCCGCCCCCC
>CAZAUW010000194.1:0-2002 GCA_964488295.1 uncultured Candidatus Peribacteria bacterium | reverse complement strand
AGAATCCAATCCACAGTCTTTTGGAGACCCTCAGAGAGTCCGACCTTTGCTTCCCACCCAGTATCTTTCTTAATTTTTGAGACATCCGGCAATCGGCGCTTTACGCTGCCTTGTGGACCTGACTTCTTTTCGACCGCCGATGGGTGCCAGCCGGACACTTTAAACAATTCTTCCACGAGATCTCCGATATTTGTTTCCACGCTTGTCCCGATATGATACGTACCGCTATCGGTTTTGTCTGAATCCATGACGACCTGCATCGCTTCGACCGCATCCTCGATGTAACAGAAAGAGCGCGTTTCATCGGCCCCAGGGACAGCAAAGGGGTCTTCCCTCTTCGCTATTCTAGCCAAGACGTCGGGAATGACGTGATGCCCGGAGCGTGGACCATAAAAATTATGCGGACGCACGATGCAGGTGCGAAGATTGCACGCTTTTCCGTAGTTAATGAACAAAAGTTCGCCGATAAGCTTGGTCCCTGCATAAGACCAGCGGGGGTTATACGTATCTGCAATGACGAGCGGAACGTTCTCCGGCGTAGGAAGCGGCAGTTGCCCCAATGCCTCAAGCGCACCGGCGTAGGCCTCGTTCGAGGACGTAAACATAATTTTGCCTTTCGGATTCTTTGTGCGAAGCCACTCGAGTGCATACACGTTCATGAGAAGTGCCGTGCGCAGTATCTCGTGCGGGATCTCATAGAACAGCTTCGTAGAATTAATGGCGGCCAAGTGATACACATGCTCGAATCCGCTGAATTGCTCCCATTGTTTTGGATCCGTTAGATCCGCCTTAATGAACGTTACGTTTGAAAGTTCGCAGATATCATTGAATGCTTGGTCAGCTTGGCCGAGCGCAAAATTATCCACGAGCAGGGGCTCGTTTCTTTGCTCGGAAAGCCTTTGGGGGAGCTGCTAGCCGACAAAACCCGCAGCGCCGGTAATAAGTACTTTCATGCGGCGCATAGTAGCAGGAGTTATGACACTATGTCGAACATGAGTGTTGTCATAATTGACTACGGAATGGGCAATACGATGTCCGTGAAAAATACGATTCTCGCCTTGGGGGCTGAAGCGGAAATTTCCCGCGAGCCATCCGCCATGGAGCGGGCATCACATATAATTTTACCGGGCGTCGGTGCTTTCGGCGACGGAATGGCCAATTTGCGCAAAAATGAATTACTGGAGCCCTTGCGCAAAGTCGTCTTCGACATGAAAAAACCATTCCTTGGCATCTGCCTGGGCATGCAGATGTTAGTCGAGCGTGGCGAAGAGAACGGTAATCACGAGGGGCTTGGATTCATCAAGGGTGTCACCCGCCGTTTTCAGGTGGATGAAAAGAAATTCCATGTACCACACATCGGTTGGAACGATGTTGCTGTTGCTAAAGAGAACCCCCTTTTTGCCAATGTTCATCAATCCATCTTCTATTTTGACCATGGCTATGTCGTTGTCCCTGATGATCCGAGCCTCGTTATTGCGACCTGCGACCACGGCGAGAAATTTGCAGCAGCGATCAGCGCGGACAATATCTGGGGCGTACAATTTCACCCGGAAAAGAGCCAAAATGCGGGCATGGCACTTCTTGGAAATTTCCTCGAGATGTGATGTACTGGGCTGATGTCGAAAGATTTCTCCGACACGCACATTCTCAATAACCTGCGCCGCTGTACCAAATGCGTGGAGCCCGAGACCCACGAGACCATTCAATTCGACGAGAACGGCGTCTGCAATATCTGCCACAACATCGAATTCAAGAATACGAAGATAGATTGGACTGCCCGCCGAAAAGAACTTGATGAGTTGGTGGCCCCCTTCCGCGGCCGTGGCCTCTATGACTGCATCGTCCCCTTTTCAGGTGGCAAGGATTCGACATTCACACTCTGGTACCTCGTAAAAGAACTTGGTTTAAAGCCATTAGTTGCGAGCTTCGATCACGGCTTCTATCGCCCGCGTACGCTCGCCAACAACGAGCGCACGATGAGAAAGCTTGGCGTGGACTTTGT
>CAZAUW010000193.1:0-2031 GCA_964488295.1 uncultured Candidatus Peribacteria bacterium | reverse complement strand
CAAAAAACAAAACGTTTAACCATTTTCATTTCCACACACACAAATTGGGTGGAGCTTTCAAGTCCCCCCTTAGAAATTTTTGCACATGGATCTGTATCATTTTGAAAGCGAAGCCGTATTAAAACAAGCACGCCACGATCGGGCAGTTGCTGCCGAAGATCCCCTGGAACGTAAAGCCCGCATTGCCGCAGATGCGCTTGGTGCCGAAGGAATCGAGCAGCGCGTTGTCCGATTGGCATCCCGGTGCCGGCCCGGAAAATCCCGCTTGCGACGACGAACTCGCGGATGGCTGCCCGGAGGCTTCTACCCCAAACGCTCCCTGATGGGCTTGGTATTCCTGGAATGAAAACCGGTCGGCATACGTGCTGCTGGAGGATGAGAACGCATACGAGGATGATCGGCTGCGTTGAACGTTCGGGGGATTTGGGAACGCCTGCAGTGACGAAGACGACGCGGAGGAGTAGCTCAACGCGCCAGATTGGCTGGGAAAAAGCTGTTGCTGATACTCGCCGGCGGACGACGATGAAAGTTTTTTCGCCTGCTCCATCTCCTGCAAAAATTTCGCGCGGTCGAAGCCGGGCACGTCCACCGTGCCCGTCCCCGTATGGCAGCCGCCGGCCAATGCGGTGCAGGAGGTCACCTGCGGGCGATCGTACAAAATATCGGTGAGGGAGGCCGTGGCGCTTCCCCCGGAGCAGGCGGTGAGAATCGCAAGGACTCCGAGAGGCAGTGCCGTTATCGTAAAGCGCATCTTCATCAAAGAAGGAGCAAATGCTAGCGCCATGCGGTGGTGATGGAAATGGGATCGAAGGGGCGAGGACGCGTACGCGAGGGCTTGACAGGGAAAATTAGCACTCTAAAATTGCGAGTGATAAAACGTCTTTTTCCCATTCATTTTTCTCTCCCGTTCTTATGGCAACTTCTTCAAAGTCTTCAGACGCGGTGAAGCTCGCGGTCCACATTGAACCCTTGGGTGACCGGGTGGTGGTGATGCCCATTGAGAAGGAAACGACCACCAAATCGGGCATCGTGATTCCCGATACCGCCTCCGGCGAAAAGCCGCAGGAGGGCGTGGTGCTCGCGCTCGGCAAAGGCGGCGCGGGCAAGGATATGGTGGACCCGACGAAATTCCTGAAAGTCGGCGACCACGTGCTCTTCGGCAAGTACGCAGGCGACGATGTGAAACTCAAGGACATCCACGGCCACGATGTGGAAGTGAAAGTGCTCCACTTGGATTCCGTCCTGGGACGCGTGAAGGCTGCGTGATTTTCAATTATCAATTTTCAATTATCAATTTCCCTCTCTCACTATGGCCAAGCAAATCATCTTCAGCAACGACGCCCGCGAGAAGCTCCTCAAAGGAGTCGCGAAGCTCGCCAACGCCGTGAGCGCCACCATGGGCCCCATGGGACGCAACGTCGGCATCGATAAAAAGTACGGCGGCCCGACCGTGACCAAAGACGGCGTCACCGTCGCCAAGGAAATCGAGCTGCCGGATCCATTCGAGAACATGGGCGCGCAATTGGTGAAAGAAGCCGCAACCAAGACCAACGACGCGGCGGGCGACGGCACCACGACGGCGACGGTGCTGGCGCATGCCATCATGCAGGAAGGGTTGAAGCACTTGGGCTCGGGCAAGAACGCCATTTCGATCAAAAACGGCATCCTCAAGGCCGTGGAAGCCGTTGCCAAACATCTGGAGACGCAGAAGAAAACCGTGAACAAGAAAGAAGAGTTCGCCGCAGTCGCCACCATCTCGGCACAGGATGAAGAAATCGGCACGTTGATAGCCGAGGTGATTGACGAAGTGGGCAAGGACGGGGTCGTCACGGTCGAGGCCGGCCAGACGCTGGGCCTCGAGAAGGAATTCGTGGAAGGGATGCAGTTCGACCAGGGCTACATCTCGGCATACTTTGTCACCGACCCCCAAGGCATGAAGGCGGTGTACGAGAAGCCCTACATCCTCATCACCGACAAGAAAATCGGTTCCATCCAGGAAATCCTTCCGCTCCTGGAGGCCGTGGCGCAGCG
>CAZAUW010000192.1:0-2056 GCA_964488295.1 uncultured Candidatus Peribacteria bacterium | reverse complement strand
GCGCTGGAGCTGGGCGCCGACGGGTTGTCGTTCGATCCCATCGTGGCGTTTGGCACGCATACCAGTTCGCCTCACCACGCACCCACCTCGCGGACTCTCAAGCGCGGGCATCTGGTGCAGATCGACGTGGGGGCAAAGTACCGCGGCTACTGCGCCGACATGAGCGAGGTGTTCTTCACCGCCAAGCCGACGCCGTTGCAATTGCGTATCTATAAGACACTGCAGGAAGCAAAAAAATCCGCTGCGTTCCAAGCCAAGGCTGGCGTCAGCACGCACGCACTTGACCAGTCAGCGCGCGCCATCCTCGACCGCGAGGGCATCGAGGAGGAATTCACCCACTCGCTCGGGCACGGAGTGGGGCTGGAAATCCACGAGGGCCCCTCGCTTTCGCAAAAATCCCCCGACGCGATGCTCCTCAAGCACGAAGTGGTGACGATTGAGCCGGGCGTGTATTTCCCGGGGCGCTTCGGGATGCGGGTGGAGGATATGGTGTTTGTGGAATGATTGTTTTTCGTTGGCTCGTTTTTCGTTTCTGGTTATGGGAGTGATGCAGGATTTCGGGTATTTCCGAAACGAAAAACCAAAAACCAATCAACGAAAAACATCGTCCCATCATCTGGAAACATCGCAAAAAATATGCTACACTAAAAGGATTTTTTTATGAACACCCACACACAGAACGCCATCGCAGCGATCGTCTGCACGATGATGTATGTGATGTTCATGCCGCTACTGGCAGCTGCAGGGCAAACCAACCCTTCGCTGCATTTCGATAAGCCCTTTGAGCAGGATTTCGTCATCACCGCATATTACTCGCCGCAGCCCAACCAATGCTGCTATGTAGAAGGTTCCTACGAGGCCGACGTGATTCTCAATGGCGGCGGCATCCATGGGGCGGACGGCACGTCGGTCTACCCCGGCATGGTGGCGGCGCCCTCGCAGTACCCGTTCGGCACACATATTAATTTGCCGGACATCGGCGTCGTCACGGTGCACGACAGGGGCGGCGCCATCGTGACGGGCGAGACGGCGCATCGCCTGGATATCTGGATGGGCAGCGGCGAAGAAGGACTCGCGAGGGCGCTGGCCTTCGGGGTGCGGCGCGTGCGCGGCACCGTCTACCCTGCATCCGACCCCTCGGCCCCTTCCGATTCGCTGGCGCTCGGGGACTTCGCGGCACCGCTCGCGATGATCAAGCCTTTTGCAACCGCGCAAACGACCCTGCTCGACCTGCATATTGCGATGGGCGATACGAGCGCGTCGGTGGAATTGCTCCAGCAAACATTGGCGGATCTTGGGTACTTCAAACATGCAATCACCGGCACCTTCGGCGACACGACACTCCAGAGTCTGCAGTCGTTCTATCGCGATGTCGGACTGCAGGAATCGCCCCAGGCGCTCAGCGAGAACGGCGCCGCGATGCTGGAGGCGGCCGACGGCCGCGTGCGAGTCACGCCGCCCTTCACGGGAACGATTGACGCGCATGCCGCATCCGATTCGCTTGCCGCCGCCAAGCGGACGCTACGCTTCCTTGGCTACTACCGTGGCCGCACGACCGGTGTGTACGATTCGGCGCTCAAGAAAGCCATTCTCGCCTACCAGAAGGACCATGGGTTGGTGGCGGACGCGACGTCGCCGGGGGCGGGCAAAATCGGCCCGAAGACCGGAGTATTGATCGTGCGCGAATGGAATGCGCGGCTCATCACCGCGAAGGCGCGGGATCTGATCGCCGCGCACAAGGTGGAACAGACGGTGGCTGTGCAGAGCAACTTCGGGAAATTCGTCGGCAAAGGCGACAGCGGCGGCACGGTGCGCGCGGTGCAGGCTTTCTTGGCCGATCATGGGTATCTGCCGTTTCAGAGCATCAGCGGGTTCTTCGGCGCGCTCACCGAGCAAGCGCTCACGAGTTACCAACTGGCTGCCGGCATCATCCGGAGCCCCAACCAGAGCGGGGCAGGGTACGCGGGGCCGGCGACATTGATGCATCTCAAGCAGTCTGAACAAAAATACCTGCTTTCCAAAGTGCGGGCGGAGGGGTGGAGAGCGCTCTAGAAAG
>CAZAUW010000191.1:0-2063 GCA_964488295.1 uncultured Candidatus Peribacteria bacterium | reverse complement strand
CCCTCCACGATTTCCATGTTGCTCTCGTGTTCGACCGAGGTGATCTGTTTTTCCACCAGGTGCGCGCTCTTGCGCGGCCAGACGACGAAGAAGAGGATCTCGCCGGCCAGCGCCGCATACTCGACCGACAGAAACGGCTGCGCATGGATGATGCGGCTCCACTTGTGCTGGTAGAGCCCATGGAGCGACTGGAACAAATGGTCCATCACCCCCACCACTTCCTTGAAATCCTTCATCCCCGAGAACTGCTCCGATTCCACTTCCTTGTCCTCCTTGCTCTCCTTCTTGGGCATCAGGAGCTGCATGAAGACCAAGTCGCGCTCGCGCCGGCGGTCGCTGCGCATCTGGAGCAGCAGAATCGTCAGGGTGACTGCGAGCGCCATCAAGCCGAGAATGGCGAGAGTGAGCAGAAAAATTCCCATAGAGGTATCCTAGCATTATAGCAGGAAAAATGCGGGTATTCTACTGGGATTTACGTACGAAGATACAAGATGCAAGATACAAGATACAACGAAAAGAATTGATGAATCTCATCCGATGGAACTGCCGTTTTGCATCTTGTGTCTTGTTGCTTGTTTCTTGCTTTCCGGTGTTCTGTCGATCGTGACCACGGTACTATGAGCTTGGCTTTCCTATGCCCCTTTCCACCCTCTTCAACCGCCGCGGCATCCGTTCGGTGATGCGCAGCTTCGTGCGCTCCGTCTTCGGCAAGCGCGGCCAGCGCAGGGTCTATGGACTGCGCCTCTTCTACCGCCTGCGCACCGAGGTGCTCCTGCGCACGCGCCACTCGTGGGAGGGAGGCATCAACCGCTTCCGCTCCGCGCGGCTGTGGGTGGACAGCCAGGCGTTTTCCCGGATCGAAACCCTGCTCCGGCGCGCGCGCCACACCGTCATCATCCAGATGTTCATTTGGAAGGACGATGCCACCGGGCGCAGGATTGCGTCCATCCTCCTGAGCCTCGCCGACCGCGGCGTGCAGGTGTACATCTTCAAGGAGGCGCTGGGGGATGTGTTCGAATTCCACCGCGATTTCCTCTCCACCAAAGGGGCTCACCACGACATGTGGCGGCGCTTCTGGAAGCACCCGCACATCCACATCACCTACGAGAAGCGCTACGACCACGCCAAAGTGTACATCATCGACGAGAAAGTCCTGCTCCTCACCGGCATGAACATCGCCGACGAGTACAACGGCCTGTGGCACGATTACCTGGTGGAGCTGCGGGGCACGCATTTCGTGGATGAATATCTGGCGCATGGGGCTTCCCGATCGCCCCACACCGACACGCAGCTTGTGATGAATACCGACCAGCGCCGCGACATCTGTCCCGCCGTGATGGGGCTCATCGAAGGGGCCCGGCGGTCCATTGTGCTGGAGCACTGCTACGTGTCCGACCCCGCCATCCTCGACGCACTGGTGCGCAAGAGCCGGCAGGGCGTGCGGATCGTGCTCATCGTGCCCGCGCACACCGATTTGCACTACTACACTAACATGCAGTTCGTCGCCCGGCTGATCGCCGAGGGCTTGGGCAGGAACGTCGAGGTGTTCCTCTATCCCCGGATGTTCCACGGCAAGATCATGCTCGTCGACCGCGAGCGCGCCTTTGTCGGTTCGGCGAACCTGATGGCATCGTCGCTCGACGAGATGGGCGAGGTGAACGTGCTGCTTTCGGGCGGCGATAACCGCGTGATCCTCAAACTGCGCGACGTGCTGCGCGACGACATCCTGCAAAGCCAGCCCCTCACAAGCCCTCCGCGGTTTCATTGGCTGTGGCGGTGGCTCACGTGGCTCAAACTATAGGGACGAAGATACAAGGCACAAGATACCTTTCGATAGAACTCAGGGCAGGCAAGATACAAAACGATGCGGATGCCCCGCTCCTTCGTTCTACCGTTTGATCAACCCCTCGACCATCTCCACCATCTTCTTGATCGTCATGTCTTTTTTGACGAAGTATCCGTCCGCGCCCAGCTCGTTCGACTTCTGCTGGAAATCGCCTTCGAGGTTCGTGAGCATGACGATGGGGAATTTCCGGCTTTGGCGCGGGAATTCCCTCAGCACC
>CAZAUW010000190.1:0-2107 GCA_964488295.1 uncultured Candidatus Peribacteria bacterium | reverse complement strand
TTCTCAGCCCAGGGATATAGAGTAATCCTAATAATTTCGTTGTGAAAGGCCCCGTTAATGGAGTTTTCGCTGGCATAGGTAAAGCCCTTGTCGCCCCAGGTGGTGTTCCAGCTGTTGCGAATAATGAAACGCTGGTCGGCAGTGTATCCAACCACCGCAACAGCATGGCCGCCGCGCACCGTATTTGGCATGAAGGTGTCGAGCTTGCCTCCGGTCGCGGTTGCATTGTCCCACGTATGGTCCACGTTGAGCCCCACCATGATCGGTCCGTGCTGTGCCAGCCACGCACGCCAGTTGGGCAGGTTCCTCTGCAGGTTGAAGTAAGCGGAGATTTTGCGAGTCGCCGCCGTTGCGAAGAAGGTGTTCTCGTCTCCGGTGTACATGGCGGTCGAGATGGTGAAAGGAAGCAGCGGTTCCGGCACCGCGCCAAAGTTCCGCAGGATGTCCATCGCCGCTTTCAGCGTGGTACCGGCGCCCTCGATCATCGTCTCAGGACGAGAGACAAGTGTGTCCGTCTCCTTCGATGCCATCCATGTAAATCGAGGAGACAGTTTTGCATTCTGTGGCAGGCGGTTCGCCATCACAAACATGTAACGTGCCACACCATCAGTCGAGGACCATCCGACGCACGAACCCGTGTTCTTCTGGTCGCCGATGTCCCACCAGGGCTTGCGCAGGTCGACGCTCGCGGGAAGGGCCGGTGGTGCCGACACCGCTCCGGCCGCGAGCGCCTCGTGAAACTGCCAGTCGCTTTCCGTGTTGTGGGAAGGTAAGAGATTGCAGACACGCTCCTGCTCGGGGCGCGCCCCCGTGGTGGTCCTGGTTGTTTTAGCGGCCTTAGCGGCCTTTTTAGTAGCCATAAATGAATCTCCTGAACCTTAGCGAAAGCCAGAGCCTGCAAAATCGCACGTGCGGGCATTTTGCGTGTCCGGCAAGGTTGCATGATTTCGGGTGCCCGCGGGCCCGCTCTCGTTCTGAGTGGAGTGGCCTTTAAAAAGAGTGAATGTATCGCAAGAGCCGGGGAAGAAAGAAGAGCAATCGTGGATCGTCACTCTTCAGGTGTGGAACAGAATGTTATCTTGCCAGCCCGAATTGTCAAGCCATGCGCATGAACCCGACATGAACTGGGCCTCACATGGATGAGAGGCCGGTATACTTCTCCCGTTCACGGTGAGGCTCCAGATGCGATTCTCTTCTCTCCTTCTATCCGCCGTTTTCTGTGGCGGATCTCTACTCGGACAGCAATATCCCCTAGGCCCCGATTCTCAAGTACAGCCAGGCGTGCCCAAGGGGGCAGTGACGCAGCACGAGCTGAAGCCGGGCCATTTTTATCCAGGAACCCCGCACACCTACTCCCTGTACGTTCCCGCGGGCTATGAGGCCAGCAAGCCTGCTGCTCTGATGATCTTTCTCGACGGCAGCGGATTTCTGCGCGACAGCGAGCGCGCCCCCGTAGTGCTGGACAACCTGATCGCGAAGCACGAAATTCCGCCGGTGATCGCAATCTTCATCGATCCCGGCGTGCTGCCTGTACTGTCTGACGATGTACAGAGTCGCTACGAACGCATCTTCGAATACGACTCTCTAAGCCCGCGCTTCTCGAGCTTTCTCCTTGAAGAGCTGGTTCCCGAAGTCGAGAAGAGCTATCACCTCTCGCACAGCCCCGACGACCGCGCCATCGTTGGCGTGAGCACGGGAGCAGTAGGCGCATTCATGGCAGCGTGGAACCGTCCCGATCAGTTTCATCGCGTCATCAGCTTTATCGGCACCTACGTTGCGATGAAAGGCGCGGACAGCCTGCCCGCGCTCGTGCGCAAAACCGAGCCGAAGCCGATCCGCGTCTTCATGCAGGACGGCAAAAACGACCACATCATTCCCGGCGCACCGTTCGGATTCGCATTCTCAGGAAGCTGGCCCATCAACAATCAAGTGATGTACGAAGCCCTGCAGTATGGCGGCTACGACGCGACTCTCGTCATGGGCGACGGCGCGCACGACATGAAGCAAGGCGCTGCCATTCTGCCAGACGCTCTCCGCTGGATCTGGCGCGGCTACCCGCAGCCAATCGTGGCGCACGAAACCGACGCCGAGAAGCTCCCCGGCTGGG
>CAZAUW010000189.1:0-2111 GCA_964488295.1 uncultured Candidatus Peribacteria bacterium | reverse complement strand
CTAAGGGCGGACAGGACAGAAACCACCGGCTTAGTGCCGGTGGTTTTCATTTGGGGCGGCGTATCTGTTACGCCGCTGCCCTGGAGAATTGGAATCGGTTCAGTGCTCGACCGAGCGTATAGCCCGGAGTCCACTCGTCAGACCCAGGTTCTTGCCCCGTGAGTTTAGCCACATGGGCCGTGATTTCAGTGAGCTCGCCTTCGTCTATGTAGCTGCGCACATCCATCGCACGGGAAAAGTAGGCCATAACGAGCGTTCGAACTCGCTCCTCGGTCACTGGTCCATTCAGCATTCCACTGCTCCATGGTTGCGGTGCGGGAACTTGCACCAAAACGAATATGAGATACAGCACGCGGCGAGTCAATTACTTCATGATGTGATCTTATTTTTCCACAGATTATTTGCACTGATTTGCAATCGGACGGGCATGCTATTATCCGTATAAGCCCGGCAGGACAATTTGGCATAACCATGTCGAGGCGAATCGAGACAAACGACAAATCATTTCCATGCGTAACGGTTCAACATTACGAGCGCATTGCATGGTAGAGACCATGCCAAATTGTACTAGCCGGGTATGAAAGATGATTTTCTCTCTGAACTGATAGGAAACCCAGCCCGCGGCAGGATCCTCCGGGCTCTTATTTTCAATGAGAACGAAGTATTTAATCCGCAGCGTGCCGGCTCGCGCGCGGGCGTCTCTGCGGAGGCCGCTAAGCGCGAATTAGTAGCCTTGCAAAAGATGGGCATAGTGAGAAAGGGGAAGGCAGTACTAACCGTAAAAAACGGAAAGCTTGCCGAGAAGAGCAAGAAGGCGAAGCCGGAAGCGGTATGGTTCCTCGACCCGGCTTTCAAGCACCTGCGCCCGCTCTCTGCATTCGTCCGCGAGATATCGCCGATGCGTTACGACCAGATACTTTCAGCGCTAAAGCCATCTGGGAAGATTTCTGCAGTCATCCTATCTGGTTCGTTCATGGGTGATCCGACTAGGCCAGCAGATATTTTGCTCGCAGCAGACAGCTTGAATGAACGGCGCCTGGAGACTGCGGTCAAAGAACTGGAGCCGCTCTTCGGCAGAGAATTGCGCTATGCAGCCTTCTCAACTCCCGAATTCCGCTATCGTCTGACCATCCAAGACAGGCTGATTCGTGACACGCTGGACTTCCCGCACCTCGTTCTCTTTGATAAATCGCGACTTTTGTAGCCAAAAAGCTGGTTTTCTCCTGCTAACCGACAGATGAGCTAATCCACAAGGGGGCTTTTTTGGTCACCAACCCGGCTCTCAGGGTGCTATCATTTACCCATTAGAGAGGGTCGCAATCTTATTAGCATTTAGCTATTTTTATTCATGTATCCAATGATATTCATGCGCAGTGCCAACGCCATCCAAGGGTCGTTCTATGACCTTTGGTTCACCGTTGCGCTGTACCTTCCGCGCATCCTTGCCGCGATAATCGTCTTCATCATCGGCTGGATAGTAGCGACGGTCTTGTATCGCATCGTCGTGGAGGTCGCAAAAGTCCTCCATGTCGACGAGGCCCTCAAATCTGCTGGCGTTGACGATGCCGCAAAAGAAGCTGGCTTCAGGCTCGATGCCGGCCGCTTCTTGGCGACACTCGTGATGTGGTTCGTCATCTTGGTCTTCCTCATCGCCTCGCTTGAGATACTTGGTCTTACGACGGTGACGCTCTTCCTGCAGCAGGTCGTTCTCTTGTACTTGCCGCAGGTAATCGTCGCGTCCCTCATCCTCATCCTCGCCGCTGTCGTCGCAGAAGTGGTCCGCGGCCTCATTGTGGGCTCTGCTCGCGCCGCGGGTGCGCACTCCGAGAATCTTGCCGGCGCTGTTGCCAAGTGGGCCATCTGGATCTTCGGCGTGCTCGCCGCTTTGAATCAGCTTGGTGTCGCGACGGCATTCATCCAGACGGTCTTCACCGGCGTTGTCATCGCGCTCTCGCTCGCTTTTGGTCTTGCCTTCGGCCTCGGCGGCAAGGACGCTGCAGCGGACGCCATCAAGAAGATTCGAACAGAAATAAAACACGAATTCGAGGACTAGTTTTCAGGAAAGTTTCTCAGCGGGCCCCGTAATAGCCGGGTCGGTTGTTTTTTCGTTA
>CAZAUW010000188.1:0-2117 GCA_964488295.1 uncultured Candidatus Peribacteria bacterium | reverse complement strand
GGCGGTGGCAACTCCGCCATCGTCCGATACCGTCCCACAAACCCCATCAGCCCGAAGAGGCGGTTCCACAGGACGACCCAGAACGGGGTGACGTATGTGGCGTAGGGGTTCAAGTGGAAATTATCGAAGAGTCCGATGCTCTTTTTGCTCAGGAAGACGATGGACTCGATGGGATGGTGGAGCATGCAGGAAGCCAGCTCAATGGTGTATGACTTGCTGTGGATTTGGCACTCCGCCGAGAAATGCCAGAAGAATGGGTCGGTGACGGTGACCAGGCGGCTGAAGTTATTCGGCGCGAGCACCGTAAAGGTGCGCCCGCCGCGCAGGCCTTCCTGCAGGAGATTGACCGCCAACGGGACTTTGTCCTGAGGCAATGAGTAACAGAATGTGTGTGCGGCGCTCGAGCACGCAACCAAGCGCGGGGTGAGGACGAGAGTGAACGCAAGCAGGCACAGGCACGGCGCAAGGATCGCAGTTTTTCTTGCGCGTATCTGCCGGAATGCACTGAGTACCCAGATGATGATGCAGAGCACTGCGGCGATCAGGTGCGAGGTGCGCGTGAAGACGGTGAAGGCGAGGAGCAGTCCCGCGAGCAGCGCCCATAGCAAACTCGCCTGGCCTTTGGTGCTCACGCTCCGGCATACGGCGGCGATCGACAGGATCGTCATGGTCGATGCCAAGCTGTCAGCCAGCGGTATAGCGGCCATCGAGGTGAGACCGGGGTGACCGATAAGCAGCAGAAGAGAGACAGGATGGAGCTTGAGCCCGATGAATCGTAGTGATTGATAGAAGAAGAACCCGGCGAGGATGTGGAGCAGGAGGGTGGCGAAGAGCGAGAGATCGAGCCAGGGGAAGAGCAGATCGAGACGGAGAAAATGAGTGACCGCATGCGTTGCAGCCAGGAAGAGCGGGAAGCCAGGCGGCGTGTAGCCGGCGTAGCTGAAGGCTTGGGCAAGAAACCGTCTGAGCACGCTCGTGCCAGCCGTTGCGGCTGCCGCGGTTGCTTTGGTGGAAATCTGCGAGCCGATCTTCACGTAGGCGGTGGAATCGCAGCACACATCGCCGCGGAAGAGCGGCGGCAGCGAGCGGTTGAAGGTGAACCAAATGACAGCAAGCGCGATGCCAGCGAGCAACCAGGGAAGCTCGCGTTTAGTGGGGAGCAGATGACGGAAGGGAAAGGAGGGCAAAGAAGGATAAAGAAGGCAAGAACGCGCTCCTCAGTGTGCACAGAATATCCTATACTGCTGCTCTATGGCACTTGCCCGTCATGCACTGTCGGTTGAAGAGCTTGCGGCGAAGAGCACCCGGATGCGGCGCGAGATCCTCGCGATGGCTTACCGCGCCAAGGCGGGTCATTTGGGCTCGGCATTCTCGATGACAGATCTCCTCACCTGTCTCTACTTCCACTTTCTCCGGTACGATCCGGCGAATCCGCAGTGGGATGGGCGCGACCGGTTCATCTTGAGCAAGGGCCACGCGTGCTGCGGACTCTACACGGTGCTCGCCGAGGCTGGCTTCTTCCCCACAGAAGATTTACAGACGTACCTGCGGGATGGCAGCCGTCTGTCTGGGCACGCGAGCAGCATGGTGCCGGGTATTGAATTCTCCACGGGCTCACTGGGCCATGGGCTTAGCTTTGGCGTGGGTACGGCGCTGGCCGGGAAGCTCGACAACAAAGATTACCGTACTATCGTGCTCATGAGCGACGGCGAATGCAACGAAGGTGCGGTGTGGGAAGCGGCGCTGAGCGCTGCGCAATGGGAGCTCGGGAATCTCCTCTGTATCGTGGACTACAATAAGATCCAGAGCTTCGGCCGCACTGCAGAGGTCATGGGCCTCGAGCCGTTTGCCGACAAATGGCGGGCGTTTCGCTGGCACGTGCAGGAAGTGGACGGGCATGATCATGCGGCAATCCTGCGCGGGCTCAACGCGGCGAAACCTCTTGCGGATCAACCGCGCATCATCATCGCTCACACGGTGAAGGGGAAGGGGATTTCCTTCATGGAAAACACCGTCGAGTGGCACTACCACTCGCTCAACAAAGACCAGTTCCAGAAAGCCCTCGCCGAACTTGCCTGACGTATGCGCACTGCTTTCATCAAAACCCTGACGGCCAT
>CAZAUW010000187.1:0-2167 GCA_964488295.1 uncultured Candidatus Peribacteria bacterium | reverse complement strand
GCCAGGCGCAGGACGGGGTTGTCACTCTCCCACGGCAGCGAACCGTGCGCGCCCTTTCCCGAGGCGATCAAGTGCGCCCATACGGCGCCCTTGAGCTCGGTGACGATGCCGGAGCTGGCCCCGGTATCGGGCGTGAAGGCTACCGGGACATCGGCATAGAGGCCCCGATCGAGCAAAACAGCGGGCGATTTCCCTCCGATTTCCTCGTCGCTCGTGAGCAGGATGCTCACGGGCGGGGCTGTTGCGCGCGCGCATGCGTCGCGGTAGGCGAGCAAAAAGGCGAGTGCGGCGCCTTTCATATCCTTCACGCCGCGCCCGAACGCTGTATCTCCTTCGACGCGCATGGTGAACTGCTCATCGCGGGCGGGCACCACATCGATGTGCGCGAACCACAGGAGTGATGGCCGCGGATGCGCGAGCAGGAGATACGGAGCGCCGTGCACGTCCCCATGCTCACTCACCAGTGCTGACTGCGACAAAAAATTCGTCTCCAGCCATTGGAGACACCGTCGCTTTTCCTGATTGTCGGATGCCACCGTGCGGAAACCGATGAACGTTTGGAGGAAAGAAAGCAATTCCGTCATGGAAGAATTGTATTCGATTTTTTCTTTTGATACACATCTTCCAAGAAGTATCAGGCGCATGGCGGGCGCAGCCGGATGACGCACGGAGCAAGGGTTGGACGATCTTTCCCGTTCCCCTCCACCCGATCCAAGCGGGGATGAAACAGGAGGTTTCGCTGCGAGTGACATGCCCATCCCCATATGCATATTTCAGCAAATCTAAGCCAAAAAAACGCCCCGCTTGCGCGGGGCGTCATTGCTCACGCTGAGCGATTACCTCCTCCTTTTCTTGCTCTTTTTCTTCTTCGACTTCTTGGCTTTTTTCTTCTTCTTCATGGCCATAGAGAAGAGGGGAAAGAAATATTTTCGTTCACTCTACGATGAATCGCGCGAAATGAAAAGAATTTCGCAGAGCGTGAAAGGCAAAATTGTGATCAATTAAGAAAACACAAAACTGATGTCGGACGCCGCCGGTTGTCCATTGCTCATTGATCCACTCGTCGAAATCAGGGCCGAAGAGCCGCTTGATTATGCATGTCATGCGCAATCACAATCAAATCATCGAATAAATTTTGACCGAGGACCGTCTCAAAAATTCTCCAACAAGTGTCCCATTTTTTCTTTCTTCGTCTTCAAGTATTTTTTCTGTTTGGGCGACGACGGCATCACCTCGATCGGGATCTGCTCTGTGACCTGCAACCCGTAACCCTCCAGTCCCACGATTTTCTTGGGATTGTTGGTGAGGAGGCGCATATGGCAAACCCCGATATCCCGCAGTATCTGGGCCCCGATGCCGTACTCGCGCAGGTCTACCGGCAGGCCCAGCTTCACGTTCGCTTCCACCGTATCCAGACCCTCGCGCTGCAGCGCGTAGGCGCGGATTTTATTGATGAGCCCGATGCCTCGCCCCTCCTGGCGCAGGTAGAGCAGCACACCGTTGCCCTCGCGCTCGATCATCCGCATCGCGCACCGCAGCTGCTCGCCGCAGTCGCAATGGTGCGAACCGAACACGTCCCCCGTGATGCACTCGGAATGCACGCGCACAAGCACCGGGGTGCGCGCGTCGATCGTGCCCTTCACCAACGCCACATGGTCCAGATGATGCAACGCGTCTTGGTAGACCTTCACCTTCCACAGGCCGGTGTCCGTCTCCAGCTCCGTCTCGGCCTCCAACCGCACGAACGTCTCGTGCCTGCGCCGCCATGCGATGATGTCGGCGATCTGCACCACCGGCAATGAGTGCTCCTTCGCGAATTCCACGAGCGCCGGCAACCGCATCATGGTGCCGTTGTCGTGCATCAGTTCGCTGACCACGCCCGCGTGGCGCAATCCGGCGAGCTGGCAGAGGTCAACGGCCGCTTCGGTGTGGCCGGTTCGCAGGTTGAGTTGAGCCAGGTCACGATAGACTTCGATGGCTTGGGGATCCAGTTCAACGGCTTTTTGATAATCGGCAAGTGCAGTAGTCAGATCGCCCCGGCGTTCGGCTAAAAGCCCATGCAAGTAATCTTGATAGGCCTCCGAACCCGCGTGCGCCGGGAAAGCCGTCATTGCGAGAAGCCCAGCGACCAAGCCAACGCGAAGTCTCACAGTATTTTCTCCATTAA
>CAZAUW010000186.1:0-2203 GCA_964488295.1 uncultured Candidatus Peribacteria bacterium | reverse complement strand
ATCCCCGACGAGGCGCGCGCCACGCTCGATATCCGCTTTCCGCGCGAGGAGTGCGCCACGCCCGAGGAGGCGTTGGCTGCGGTGGAGGAGATGCTGCCGCCCGGCTGCCGTCTGGAGGGGAAGGTCACGGCATTGCCGATGTCCACCGACCGCAACCACCCCATGGTGCGGCTCTTCAAGCGTGTCGGGGAGGAGGTGACGGGCAAGCCGGTGGAGTTCCGCAAAGAACACGGTTCTTCCGACGCCCGCGTCTTCGCCGCGCACGGCATTCCCGCATTCCTCTACGGCCCCGACGGGGGCGATTTGCACGGCAGGAACGAGTGGGTATCAGTCCGATCCCTCCAAGAACACTACGAGATCAATCGCCGGATCCTCCAGGAATTATCGCCTATGACATGAGGCAACAATCGAAATTACTTGCAAACCACGCGATGTCATTCTTGCATATGCCCTGTCCTTCCAATACGGTGGGTGCCTTCACTCTTTCCGCCCGCCCCATGCCCTACGAGCTGCTGCCCTTCGCCATGATCGTCGTTGTCTGCTTGCTTGGTTTCAGCATCGGGCACCGCAAACCTCAGGCTCAGGAGTCGGATGAGAGGAATGAGGATCGTTGAGTTCTTGTTCCATCCAGGCGATGTTGGATATCAAGCTACTGATCTTACTTTTTTTCATTCGTGAAATAAACTCCACCGGGCCATTTCCTGGAAAGAAACGACAAGGTTTTCTGCACGGTGATATTCCCTGTATTTCTAAAATGAATTTTTTTGGGATAGAGCAGCACGAGAGTCGTGACAAACTCATCCGCAAATGAGGGGGCGAGAACAGATATACCCTCAAAATCGAGAACAATATCCTCAGATTGATCAAGATCGTCCGGGACATGAGAAGGCAGCAAGGCATGAATGGCCATCAGAGCCTCTCGACCGTCGGAGCGAGATGTTAATACATCGCCGAATTTTTTCATGGCAATCAGCATGGTGTTCCAAGTATAGCAATGCAACCTCCCACCGGATCATCAGAGTGAGAGAATGTCTCGATGTTCTTTTCAATCAGATATGTTGCGTTACCAGATTGGAAGAAGAGATTGATGCTGTCTTCCAGGATGTTTTCGCGCACGAATTTAAGCCCGTCTCCTCTTCGTTCGGGCGCGCGTCCGGAGATGTGTTCAAGGAAGGCAATGCGCAAGGCTTCATCATCACTTTGGATAGAGGGAAGGACCTTTTGCAGAGTGGCACGTATGCCTTGCCCACGGTCTGCCAAGACTACTTCCGCCTTGTCATTGTCCAGGCTGGAGGCAAAAAGGACGCCGGGAATATCTTTCCATTGGCCAAGGTTATGATCGAAGGAATTCCCTCCGATTTCGGACAGTATTGCATGAAAAAGTTGCGACTGGTCTTCGGAGAAGGAAGTTTTGACCAGCTGCATTCTGAATCTGTTGAGCCGGGCTTTCAACACATCAGCGGTACGGCAGTACCATTCATCAGGCAATTCGACTCCAACGGGATTTTGTACCCATTCAAAAGCTGCCTGAACAACGGGAGTCTTTGCAACCATGCGCTCATAGTACCACTACTTTGCCTTTTTCCCTTTCCCACCGTTCTTCTCCATCAAAATCCGCCCATCCTTGGCGTCAATCGTCACCGCGTCACCTTCCTTGATTTTCCCTTCGATCACCTGGAGCGAGAGCCCGTCGAGGATTTCGTTTTGGATGAGCCGCTTGAGCGGGCGGGCACCGTAGGTTTCGTCGAAGCCCTTGGCGGCCAGGTATTGTGCCGCTTCCCCCGTCATGTGCAGTGCGATGTTTTTCTTCTCAAGCCTCTTTGCCACCTCATCCATCTGTAACCCGACAATCGTGGCAATTTCCTTTTCCCCCAGCGGCTGGAAGGTGATGATGTCATCGACGCGGTTGAGGAATTCGGGTCGGAAGGTAACCCGCAGCATATCGTGCACGGCCTTTGTCTGCAGGACATGCTGGTCCTTATACTGGGCGATTTCCGCCGATGCCAGGTTGCTCGTCATGATGATGACGGTGTTCTTGAAATCCACCGTCCTGCCCTTGGCATCGGTGAGCCGCCCTTCGTCGAGGATCTGGAGCAAGACGTTGAAGACGTCGGGATGCGCTTTTTCGATCTCATCAAAGAGAATCACCGCATACGGATGGCGTCTGACGGCCTCCGTGAGCTGCCCGCCTTCCTCGTGGCCC
>CAZAUW010000185.1:0-2265 GCA_964488295.1 uncultured Candidatus Peribacteria bacterium | reverse complement strand
CAGCGGATGGCGGCTGCGACCTTCGTTGCGGCCTTCGTGAATGACGACCTCCAGACGGTGGTCGAGACGGTGCGCAAAAATATCCCCAGCGCGCTCGAGAATTGACAGTGTAAAATTCCCTGATCTGATATACCTCCTGAGCGTGGCGTTTTGGGCTTTTGTTTGCTATAATCTATAGATTTCTGTCCGGTCAGAGGTCGCAGATCCACACGCACACAAATTTGCATGTCCATACACACGCTCATGTTCGGGTGGGAGTACCCTCCGCGCCATTCGGGAGGGCTGGGGGTGGCGTGCCAGGGCATCGTGCGCGGACTGCTCCACCATGGCGTGCAGGTGACGCTCGTCTTGCCGAGTAACGACGCCGATCCCGAGCCGAATTTGTCGGTCCTCTCCCCCAACCAGACGCTCTGGTCAAGCATCAAAGTGCCAAGCGACCTGCAGCCCTACGATTCGTTCCAGTCCTACGCGCACCGCACACATCCCGAAAGTTTCCCCGACGGGTTCTGCGAGATCTACGGGCCCGACCTGGGCCATGCAGTGGAAAAATTCACCGCCATGAGCGTGGAGCTCACGAAACACGTGCACCCCGATGTCGTCCACTGCCACGACTGGATGACGTTCGAGGCGGGCATCCGCGCGGCGCGCCATCACCGCAAGCCCGTGGTGGCCCACGTGCATGCCACCGAACTCGACCGCACCGACTTCCACCCCAACCAGTGGATTGCAGACCGGGAACGAAACGGGCTCCTGGCCGTGAACAAAGTGATCACCGTAAGCAGGTACACCAAAGACATCCTGAACCGCCATTACGGCATCCCGCTCGATAAGATCGAGGTGGTCCACAACGGCCACGAGGAGCCGCAAGTGGACGCGCCCCCGGCGCTCATCGCCCAGAATGGAAGGCACAAAAGCCCTCTCGTGCTCTTCCTAGGCCGCCTGACGGTGCAGAAGAACCCGTGGCAATTCCTCAATGTCGCGCGCATGGTGCGCGACCACCGCGCCGACGCGCAGTTCGTGATGGCCGGCGACGGCGGCATGCTCCCGGGCCTGATTGACCGCGCCTGCGAGTTGGGGCTGGCCGACTGCGTCGTCTTTACGGGCAAAGTGAACCGGGCCGAAGTGCAGGCGCTCTACAAGGCGGCCGACTGCTTCGTGATGCCCTCGCTCTCCGAGCCCTTCGGCCTCGTTACGCTGGAGGCGATCGCGCACCGGACCCCCGTGATCATCAGCAAGCAGGCGGGCGTGGCCGAAGTGGTGGACCACGCGTTCAAGATTGATTACTGGGATACCGAGAAGATGGCCGACTGCATCCTCACGATCCTGCGCGAGGAAGCGTTGGCGACCCAGCTGAAGGCCGAAGCGCCCCGCGTGCTGCAAAAGCTCACCTGGCAGAACCAGGCGCAGAAAATCACGTCGATTTACCGGCAATTGTTACACACATGAACCGGCGTGAACGGATAGCCCGCGGGTAGGAAACCCGCTCTACAAACTACAAACCAATAACTAAAAACCAATAACCAATCACTTCTATGTCCACCAATCACCCCCATCAACCGTCCATCTGTTTTTACTTCCAGGTCCACCAACCCTACCGCCTGCGCGACCTGCGGGTGACGGACATCGGACGCGGCGACGCCGAGTACTTCGATGCGCAGAAGAACCGCGCGATCTTCCGCAAGGTGGCCGAGAAGTGCTACCTGCCGGCCAACCGCCTGATGCTGGAGCTGCTGGAGCGCCATAAGGACTTCGCAATCTCGTACTCCCTTTCGGGCGTGTTCTTGGACCAGTGCGGGGAGTACGGGCCGGACGTCCTGGCGTCGTTCCGTAAGCTCGCCGATACGGGGCGCGTGGAATTCCTGGCCGAGACGTACTACCACTCGCTCAGCTCCCTCAAATCGCTGCAGGAATTCTGCGAGCAGGTGACTGCCCACGTGCGCAAGATCTGGACGCTCTTCGGCCAGAAGCCGCGCGTCTTCCGCAATACCGAACTGATCTACCGCAATGAGTTGAGCGAGATCGCGCGCCTGATGGGCTTTGGCGGCATCCTCGCCGAGGGGGCGGACTTCATCCTCCAAGGCCGCAGCCCCAATGAGCCGTTCACGCCTCCGCACTTTGCCCTGCCCGGGGAGATGGTGCGGACCATCGAGACGCACCGACCCTATAAGGACGCGCCGGCGTCGGCGCATTTGCTCCTGAAGAACTAT
The DNA here is from genome assembly GCA_964488295.1 of uncultured Candidatus Peribacteria bacterium. GTDB lineage: Bacteria > Patescibacteriota > Gracilibacteria > Peribacterales > Peribacteraceae > CAZAUW01. The sequence goes on along the minus strand of CAZAUW010000185.1, from coordinate 58 downwards.
CGCCTGTCCGACGACGTCGCGTTCCGCTTCTCCGACAAATCGTGGGTGGGGTTCCCGC
>CAZAUW010000184.1:0-2268 GCA_964488295.1 uncultured Candidatus Peribacteria bacterium | reverse complement strand
GACGGCTTGGACATCTTGGCCTCGGTGTAGCGCATCGCGGCTGGCTCGTCGCCGTCGATCGAGCCGAAGTTGCCCTGCCCGATCACGAGCGGGTAGCGCAGCGAAAAATCCTGCGCCAGGCGCGCCAGTGCGGGATAGATGTTGGCCTCGCCATGCGGGTGGTAGTTGCCCGACACGTCGCCGCAGATCTTGGCACACTTACGAAAGTGCGCGCCGGGGCTCAGGCCGAGGTCGTTCAAGGTCACGAGGATGCGGCGGTTGACGGGCTTGAGGCCGTCGCGGGCGTCGGGCAATGCGCGCGCCATGATGACACTCATCGCGTAGTTGAGGTAACTCTCCTCCATTTCGGACACGATCGGCCGCGGCTGGATCTTGCCGACGGTGGAGAGCGTTTCGCCCGAGCCGCCCAAAGGAGGCTGGGCTTTGGATGGCGGGGGTGTGGGGTTTTTGGCGGACATGGTGATGAATCGAAACTTTGCGAAAAAGATTGGCGACAAGGATGATAGCGGATTTTGAGTGGGACGGAAGGGGGCGCCTCCCAAATCCCGTGGCTCGGGCGGCACGTCTGGGCTACGGTAGATCCCATGAGGGCCGCAGTCCCCTTTCGGCCGGCATGGACGGGAAAAACGCTCTTCCGCCTTGCCGTCTTCGGGCTGCTCGCGGCCCTCTATGCCGTGCTGCTGGCCAAGCCCATCAACCTGACGAACGCCGACATCGGCCGGCACCTGAAGAACGGCGAACTCTTCCTGGCCCATCTCACCGTTCCCGAAATCAACCTGTACTCCTACACCTACCCCGCTTTTCCCACGATCGACCACCACTGGGGCAGCGGCGTGGTCTTCTTCGTAGTCGAGCAAGTAACAGGCTTTGAGGGATTGTCGGTCTTCTTCATCGTCCTCAACCTGGCGGCGTTCTGCTTCGCGTTCGACTCCGCGCGCCGGCTGTCGTCATTTTCGCTGGCAACACTCGCATCATGCATCGCCCTCCCGGTGCTTTTAAGCAGGCCCGAGGTGCGTCCCGAAGCCTTCAGCTACCTCTTCTGTGCGGTATTTCTGTGGCTCCTCGTGCGGTATAGGAAAGGAGAGATCAAAGGCCGCACCCTCATCCTGCTCCTTCCGCTCCTGGAAATCCTCTGGGTGAACCTCCACATTTACTTCTTCCTCGGCATCTGCCTGGTCGGAGTGTTTCTGGTGGAAGAGGGCGTGTTTGCGCTCATCCGGGCGGATAGCCATGGTCACGGGAAACGCTTCAAAGAGCTGCTGCTGGCCATCGTACTTTGCACAGCCGCCACGCTCCTCAACCCGGCATTCATCCGGGGAGCGATGGCTCCGCTGCAAATATTCCAAAATTTCGATTACCGTCTGGCAGAGAACCAGACGGTCTGGTTCATTGAGGGGTACACCGGGTTTCCCATCGGCCTGTACTTCAAAATCGCGTTCGCCGCGCTCGTGCTCAGTTGGTTCCCGATCATCGGCCTGGCGGCGGCGCGCCGCAGGCATTTCCCGGTGGCGGAACTGATCCTCACTGTCGCCTTCAGCCTGATGGGATGGCTGGCCATCCGTAACCTCGTGCTCTTCGGGCTCGCGGCAATCGTCGTGACGGCCGCAAATCTCAAGAGCATTCTCCCCAAAAAATTCGCGCAATGGACCGGCCACGCGGGCCTCATCGTGCTCCTGCTCGCAACAGGAGTCTCCTTCTACCTGCTGCATCCGGACTTCTGGCAGGCGGAGGCGCAGGGCACGGGCATCGGGCTGCAGGCGGGGAACATGAACTCGCTGAACTTCTTCGCGCAAAACCGATTGCAAGGCCCGATCTTCAACAATTACGACATCGGCGGCTACCTCATCTACGGACTTTTTCCCTCAGAGCGCGTGTTCGTGGATAACAGGCCGGAGGCGTACCCGGGCTCATTCTTCACACAGACGCTCGTACCCATGCAGGAAGACGAGAACAAATGGAAACAGATGGATGCGCAGTATCATTTCAATGTGATCTTCTTCTATCGCAACGACCTCACCGAGTGGGGCCAGGGCTTCATGATCCGGCGCGTCTCCGACCCCGCCTGGGCGCCCGTGTACGTGGACGCCAATACGATTATCTTCCTCAGGCGAAACAGCGAGAACGCAGCGGTCATCCGGCGTTTTGAATTACCGCAGAGTATGTTTCGGGTGACGCGATCGTAATCCCGTAGCGCAGAGCACGTGCTCTGCGCTACGGTGAGGCGGTCAATGCTATCCGTTGTTTCCACCCCCATCGGCCATTCGACAC
>CAZAUW010000183.1:0-2275 GCA_964488295.1 uncultured Candidatus Peribacteria bacterium | reverse complement strand
TCGGTCGCCGCGACGCAGCGCATCATTGATGGCGTTCCATTGCAGCAGTTAACTGGAAGGGATTTTCGCGAATGTATGCGTGCTTGCCCCGTGGTGGTAGCTGGTTTCCCCGCCGTAACGCATGTGGATGGAGGCGGCGATCACGTTGCCCTGGAAGCGCGCGAGGTAGAGTGTCAGCTGCCCAAGGGGGGCGAATGCCTCCACCTGCGCGCGGAAGAACGCGTCGGTGTAGGGAGTGAACTTGTGCCTTTTGCGCGTTTCTTCGTGCAATCTGAGGAAATGGCGCAGATCGTCGGTTGGATTCGCGGATGCCTCGATCGTGACACCTTCCTTCTGCGCGCGCCGGATGAGGTTACGGGTAGTAGGGCGCATGTGTGAAAGAAGTTCCTCGGGAGTTCTTGGAATCAGCTCTTTATGCTCCGGTGGAGCTTCCAGCTTCCAGCTATCAGCATTCTGTATTTCCCAGGGATTCTCCTTCGTGAGCGGCAGATACCACAGGTGTTCCGCAAGGAGGTGCATGGGGGCAGGGATTGGCCGATGATTGCCAAACAGTGCGAGAGGCCCTTGTGCCGGCCAGAAGGGGCTCAGGCGGACAAATGAACAGCCTTCCTTGCGCGCGGCATCGCAGATGATATCGAGCAAGGCGGGTAACGCGTCGATGTCCTGCAGAACCGGGCCGTAGGGGATGGAAAGATGCCGGCCGCGACGCGCGGGGACGATGTGGCCGAAGCAGATGCCCCTCACCGTCCCATTTTCCTCCACCTGCCATCGAAGGGGCTGTTGTCCGATTCTGTGGTAGACCTCCCCCATCGCCCAGCTCTGGATGAAAGGGGAGAAGGGCTGAGAAGTGAGGAACGATTCCCATGCGTGCCGGTCGGTGGCTTCGCGGATAGTCATCGGGATGGGGATTGGCCCGAAAAGTACGGATCGAGCGCCAGCACGAGTTCCTTCGCCTGCCGCAGCGTCATCGTGGGATGGGTGGGGAGGCACAAAATTTCGTCGCATACCGCTTCGGCCTGCGGGTCATTCCCCAGCTCGTAGCCGGCCGCGGCGATGTCGACATCGTGAGGGCACACCACGCATCCCGTCCAGCCGTCGTGGAGATGGATATTATGCTTTTTGAGCGCGCGCCGGATGCGTTCGGCGTTTTTCACCCTTCGACGAAGCGCGGCCGCTTGCGGCCGCGTCGGAGAAGGGTGCCCCGAGCGAGCGAAGCGAGTCGAGGGGCAATCCACGTCCGGCTGGCTCAGGGTCAAGCGCGGGGGCTCTGCCCCCGCGTGCTTGACAAACATCGGGAATTTCTGGAGAGGCAAAGAGGCGTTGACGCCCTGCAGCATCGGCCAGTTCTTTTCCCTGCAGGTCTCGATGTAGAACGCCGTCAGCTCGCGGCGATGGTCATTCAGTTCCGTGAGCCGCCGCAGCTGGTCGAGCGCGAGCCGGCAGCAGACATCGGGCATGCGGTGGAGCGCGGCCGGCATCCACCCTTTCTTTTCGCGCGCATCGAGCCATGGAATCAGGAAGCCGCACAACCGGGCGAGCTTGAGCAACGCCTTGCCGATGCTGAGGCCGTAGAGCGGGCGCGCGACACCGTAGATTTGCGGATATTCCAGCAGCCGCATGATGCGCCAGAACGATACGTCTCTTGCGTCCTCCTCGAGCTTGCGCAGTGCCGGTGCCGCATGAGGGGAGCGGCAGATGATCGCCCCGCCCGTGATGCCCGAGATCGCTTTGTCGCGCCCGAAGCTGAGCATCAGGAAATCCCCCTCTGCGCCGATGGCTTGCGGCCCCTTGGCGTCGGGCAGGATGTGCGCGCAATCTTCGATGAGGACGAGCGACCGCTTGCGGCAGAAATCGCGCAGTTTCTTGGTATCGGACGGGATGCCGAAGGTATGCTGGCAGAGGAGGATGCGTGTTTTGGGCGTCACCTTGCGTTCCAGATCCTCAAAGTCGAAATTCAGGGTATCGCGCTCGATGTCGCAGAAGACCGGCGTCATGCCGGCCGCCTTCACTGCGTTCGGCACCACCACGCACGTGTAGGTGGGCAGGATTACTTCTTCGTTCGGAGTGAGCTTGAGCGAGAGCAGGAGCGCCAGGAGCGCTTCCCGTCCGCCCGCAAACAAGAATGCATCGCCCCCGAATCGCCGCCCGAGTTCCTGCCTGAACTCCTCCGCGTACTTCCCGCGCTTATAGGCCCACGGCGCATACGATGCAGCCAGCACCAGCCGGCGTTGCCGCCTGTCCCCCAGAGGGGCAAAGAGGTGATGGATGGGCGAAA
>CAZAUW010000182.1:0-2315 GCA_964488295.1 uncultured Candidatus Peribacteria bacterium | reverse complement strand
CCGAGGACACGAGCGCCCGAATCGCCTGCTCCCTCGAAGGACTCCGGGCCTAACGATCTTAAATAGAAGGGTGACCCGATGCATACATTGCTCCTGAATCCGCCTTCGTTCGATATGTTTGATGGTGGGGCGAGCTCCCGCTATCAAGCCCGGCGCGAGATCCCCTCGTTCTGGTATCCGGTCTGGCTGGCCTATTCTGCCGGGATGATCAAGAACAGCCGCCTGCTCGACGCCCCATCTCACAACGTGAGTCCGGAGGAAACGGTCGAGATAGCAAAGAACTTTGAGTTCCTTGCCCTGTTCACGAGTACTGCCGGCTTCAAGAGTGATGTCCGGCTCGTCGAGCTGATCAAGGCGGTAAATCCAAACATCAAGATCGCCATGGTTGGGCCACATGTGACCATCCAGCCTGAGCAATGCCTCAGGGCTTCGCGCGTCATTGATTTCGTCGTGAGAAAGGAATTCGACTATCCGGTGTCTGAATTCGCGGCAGGCAAGCCCCTCGATCAAATTGCCGGCATCAGTTACTTGAAAAACGGCCAGGTGATACACACTCCGGATCGACCGTCGATCGAGGACCTGGACGCGCTACCTTTTGCCGTCGACGTCTACAAGCGCGACCTGAATATCACCAACTACAATATCCCCTATCTCAAGCACCCGTACGTCGCTTTCTACACCTCTCGCGGCTGCCCGGCCTTGTGTACGTTCTGCCTGTGGCCTCAAACCATGAGCGGCCATCCATGGCGAGTTCGCAGCATCCCGAACGTGGTGGAGGAGGTTCGCCGGTGCCTGGAGTATTTCCCCCAGTCGAAAGAAATCTTCTTCGATGACGACACCTTCCCTTGGGCCAAGGATCGGACGATCGACATCTGCAAGGCGCTCAAACCCCTGAAGTTCACCTGGTCGTGCAATGCACGGGTAACCGCCGGCTACGAGACCCTTAAAGCCATGAAGGAGGCTGGCTGCCGGCTCTTGATCGTCGGCTTCGAGTCCGGCGATCCCGAGATTCTCAAGAACCTCAAGAAGGGCGCCACGGTGGAACAGGCCCGCGAATTCATGAAGCATTGCAAGGATCTGGGCCTCGTCGTCCACGGCGATTTTCAAGTGGGTCTTCCGGGGGAAACCCCCGAAACGATCGAACGTACGGTCCGGTTCGCGATGGAGTTGGACCCGGAGACCATCCAAGTTTCGATCTCGCACCCCTACCCGGGAACCGAATTCGACGCCTGGCTGAAGAAACATGATTACGGCGTGGAAGAGGAAATGACGGATACAAGCGGGCACCAACTCCCGGTCATTCAGTATCCCGGCCTGCCCCGCACGGAAATGATGCGGGCGGTGGAAGAATTCTACGACCGCTACTACTTCCGGCCTCACGTCATCTTCCGCATCCTGCGCCGTGCCGTGTTCGATCGGAATGAGCGCAGCCGACTCTATGTGGAGGCGAAGGAGTTCCTCAAGGTGCGGGCGAAGCGGAAACGGTTCGTGAAGGCTACGGCGACTGCCTGAGTCGGAGTGGTGGCGATGGAGTCGGTGAAAATTATTGTGATGCTGGCCGTCGCGGTCCTGAGCCAGTCCGTCGGCAACGTGCTGCTCAGCAAAGGCATGAAGGAGCTCGCCGGGCCCGATCCCATGCTGCCGGGTCAATGGGGTTCGGTTCTGCTGCAGGCCGCCCTCAGCCCGACCGTGCTGGCAGGAGCCGCCTTGTTCGTCGTGTTTTTCGTCCTCTGGACCATCGCGCTTTCGCGCGCCGATCTGAGTTTCGTGCTGCCGGCCACGGCTTTTGGGTACGTCATCAACGTGGCCTGTGGCTATTATTTTTTGCACGAAGCCGTGACCCCGGCACGGTGGGCCGGGTCGTTGCTCATTTGCCTTGGAGTCTTCTGTGTCTCACGCTCTGAGATACGCACGGCTCTCACGAGTGGAAGAGCAGGTGAGCCATGAAGACAGCGCTGCTGCTGGCGATCATCATCCTCGCTGGTGCCTTGGGTGATGTCTACATCGCGAAGGGGATGAAGCAAGTCGGTGAGGTTCGCACGCTGCGCCTGCGTGAACTAGCCTGGCTAGGGAGAAGGATGGTGAGCAATATGGCTTTTCTTCTGGGTCTGCTGTCTATGATCGCCGGCTTCTTGGCATTTTTAGTAGTCCTTTCCTGGGCTGCTTTGAGTCTTATCATTCCTGCGACTTCGCTGAATTTTGTGCTTGCTACCCTCGGTGCAAAGGCTATTTTAAAGGAGAACATCAACCGTTTGCGGTGATTGGGCACCGTACTGGTTGGTCTGGGTGTCGCTTTGGTTTCCCTACCTTAAAGC
>CAZAUW010000181.1:0-2325 GCA_964488295.1 uncultured Candidatus Peribacteria bacterium | reverse complement strand
CCCGACGTACTTCACGCGCCCATTTTCGGTCAGGTTTTCGCCGCCCTCGGTGAGCAGGTACTCGGCGTCCTCCAGGCGATCGCGATGGTGGGCGATCATCCAGTCCGTGCCCGACCCGCCGACTTCCTCGTCCGCCGTCGCCAAAAAGATGACGTCACGTTCCAGCTTCAGCCGCTCGCGTTTCAGCATCACCAGAACCACCAGTTGCGCGAGGCCCTCATTCTTCATGTCCTGCGCGCCCCGGCCATACATCGCGCCGTTCACCACCTTTCCGCTGAATGGCGGGACCTGCCAGTGCGCGGCGTCGCTGGTCACCACGTCCATGTGGTTCAGCAGGATCAAGGGACGCTTGGGTGCGCTTCCCTGGTGCGCGACCCGCGCCCACACATTCGCGCGCCCGGGGGCATACTCAAACACCTGGTTCTCGATACCTTCCTGGTCCAGAATGTTCTTGAAGAAGGCCGCCGCCCGGCTTTCGTTTCCTGGGGGGTTCCGGGTGCCAACTCGGAGGTATTCCCGCATCCAGCGCACCGCCAGCTCGGAATACTGCTCCAGGTGGGCGGGGGCGATCCTGTCAGAAGCGAACTCGGGCTCGGTCGCGGCACAACTCACACGCGCTCCATGCACGACGAGCAGCAGGATCAAGCGCATGGTTGCGTGCGCGCACGCATTTCTGCTGGGAGACATACGGGAGAGTGGCCGGCCGGACTTCAGGGCAACTTTTATATCAGGTTTTAACAAAAGGGAACTATATACAAAATTACCCGAAGCCTTTGTTTCCAGCACCCTACGCCGTTAGGCGCTTTGTGCCGTAGCCATCGCCCGACCTCGCGCAAAACCAGCATGAAAAGCACAGATGGCGCAACGATGACGACCCGCCCGCCCTTGTCCCGCTGGCAGTGCATCCATCGTCTCGAATGGAGCGCGTTGCCCAGTGACTCGGCAGACAGCATTGCCGCCCGGAGTAATGGCTTGGACACGCCCCAAGGCTTCCCCTTGCGCGAACGCGCAGTGGCAGCACTTGTGACGCCAGACTTCGACGCCCTCCACGCTTCCGGCTTGAGACTCGTGGATTTCGCCGATGATGTGTTCGGGAGCTTCACTTCCGTGTTTGCATTGTGACATGGGTAAAATTTACCACCTAAACGGTATGATTATCAAGTGCTTGGCGTTTATTTAACTTGACAACCCCAATTTGATCCTGTAGCCTAGTTCGGTATAAGCGAGGTCGCCATGAAAGACCAACGCAGTATCGAGAAGCTGAACCCGGAAGAGAAGCGCGATTGGGATGCTTATGTCCAGTTGTACGAACAGAACGGTTGGGTTGGAGACGACGCACAACGAAAGGCGTGGGACGACCTGCAGCAGAAATATCCACGCCTCAAGCAGTTTCCCGCAGGTTCGTAGTCGGAGCCACTGACAATGAACGTACGCCAATTCACCAGCCTTGCCGGGTTTCTGGAGTACTACAAAGACGAGGAAACCTGCCGCCAAGCCTTCGAGCAGATGCGATTTCGCAACGGTGAATACTGCCCGCATTGTGGAAACGTCGCCATCTACCGATTCAAGGACGGGAAGCGGTACCGCTGCGCCGGGTGCAAGCAGGATTTCACCATCAAGACTGGCACCGTCTTTGGCGAGAGCAAGATACCGATTCGCAAATGGTTCATCGCGATTTATCTGCTGACAACTTGCCGAAAGGGCATATCATCCGTGCAACTTTCCAAACAGGTGGGCGTCACGCAAAAGACTGCGTGGTTCATGGACCATCGCATCCGCAAAGCGATGCGCCAGAACAAGGGCCAACTCTTCGGCAGCATCGAAGTGGATGAGACCTATGTCGGCGGCAAAAACAAGAACAAGCACCTGAGCCAGCGCAAGGCTGGGACGCAGGGCCGCAGTGCAAACCAAAAAACGCCCGTTATAGCGCCTCTCACGCGAAGGGACCAAGCCGGGTGTAGTCAGATTCGCGCTACGGTAGTCCCCGATGTGCGGATGCGGACAGTTGAGCAGCAGATTGTGGAGCACGTCCAGCTTGGTTCCACTATCTACACGGACGAGTTCACGTGCTACGACCGCGTGAAGGCGTGGTTTGCTCACGAGACGGTGAGCCACAAGGCGGGTGAGTATGTGCGCGATGGCCGAATCCACTCCAACGGTGCTGAGAGTTTTTGGGCACTGTTCAAGCGCGGCTATATCGGCATCTACCATTGGATGAGTCCCAAACATCTGCAGCGCTACGTGGATGAGTTCGCTTTCCGCTTCAACACCATCGAAAGCGAGTTTCCGATTGTGTTTTCCGATATGGTCATCCGCGTGGCCGAG
>CAZAUW010000180.1:0-2326 GCA_964488295.1 uncultured Candidatus Peribacteria bacterium | reverse complement strand
CGCGTCGATGCGGGCCGCGTGCTGCTCGAGCGCCGCGATGCTGTCGGGGTCTTCCTCCTGCACGAACGCCGTCACGTAGCCGTCGCCCTTGGGCGGGATCGACAGGAACGGCATTCCCGCCTTTACTACCGGCGCGGTGTGAGTACGGTGCGGGGTCGTGGCCGCTTCCCGCTGTGACCGTCGCAGCCGGGCTTGCGCATCGGCTTCCTCCGCGCTCCTGCGTATCTGGAGGGCCTTCGTGTGGGCCTGCTCGCGCTTCGCCATACCCGGCAATGGCGGATCAACCATGATGCTGATGACAAACGTCGTGAGTGTCACGAGCCCCGCGATGCAGAGCAGCGCAAACACCACGAGCGTCAGCTTCCAGCGGCGGCGAGAGGGATCTTCGAAGATCATGCGTGATGGAAATCGAAGGAAGAAAAGAGGAATCGCACCCACCGTTGCCCGTCCCGCCTCTTCATTTTGCCATGGAACAGCGACGGACATCATAGGACATCAATCGCGCAGGCGGCAGCCCGTCCCAGACTTTCTTGACTCTTTGCCCAACCCAAACACAATAGCCTTTTGGCGGTGTATACTCCGCGCGTTTACCCTTTCCCCCCATTTCCTATGTGCTGTCATGGCTACGTCTATGAGTGCATGGTCTGCAAAATCATTCGAGGGATCGTGCTCCTGCTCCTCACACTCACATCCATTGCCGCCTTCATCGGCGTGTGGCGCACGCACTACGTGGGAGGCGCCTGGGTATTCGGCACCCAGGAAGGCTCGATCGCGCTGCTCGTGTTCATCCTCTCGATCGTCTTGTGGCATAAGATGCTCAAGAAGATGTGCCCCTGCGGGAAGATGATGGGCGGCATGTGCCCCAAGTGCGGCAGCGACCCCTGCATGTGCGGCAAGCACGGAATGTGAACGAATAAGGGTTTCTTCCTGATACTGCGCCGGGGGGCAGATGCTCCCCGGTTTTTTCCTGGCCCTCACCCCAGCCCTCTCCCGCCCCGCTTCGCGGGGCACCCTCCCCCGCTGGGGGAGGGAAGTAAGAACTGTAAAAAACGCCGTGGTGCGAAGCGTCGCTCCACGGCGGGTCTTGCCAAAGGTCTCTTACTTGATCCTGCTGTTCATTGCCTTGAGCATCGCGTTGAGCTTGTCGACGCATTTGCGATGCGGATCATTGGGGCCGCCATCGGTCATCGCGATGCGGCGGCAGTTGGGGAGTTCCATCCCCGTGGGTGGAGGAGCGGAGACGCCCTTGGAGGCTGGGTTATTCTTGGCCTGCTGCATTTGCCACACATGCTGGTTCGCCTTGCATTTGGCGTAGTCGGCATTGGTCATGGTATTGCGCATGCACGTCACCATCGGTTTGGTGGCCGACGGCAAATTCACGGGGGTATCGAGCGCGCTCGACACCGGGACGAAGGAGAACGCAAGCGAACCGAAGGCAAGAAAGGAGAGCAGGAAGCGCAGCAGTTTCATAGTGGAGAGGAAGAAAGTGGGAGGAGTATAGGCGAAGAGTCTCCCTTGTCTCGCATTTTCTTTGGTTTTTTGTTTTCAAGCACAAAAAAGATGATGGAAGAGCGTTTGAGTGTGCGGAGAAGTCGAGCCCGCGCCACCCTCCTGATTCATTTGTAGATGAACCTGAAAGTTTCCTGACCCCATTTGAGCCCCTGGGATTTCCGCCCGCGGAAGGGTTTGTGATGTTCGGGCATGGTCGGCATAGAGATGAGTTTCAACGCCCTTTTGCTGAGCTCGGATTCCTTCTTGAATTTTTTCTTGGTCGCCCAGGACCTGTCCCGCTCATCCAGCAGCTCTATAAGCGCGTCACGCAGACTGGCTAGTCGCAATTCGATTTCCCATTCGATGCCCCCATTGGCTTGTTGCCTTTCGGCTTTTTTCAGTTCCTTGCCCAGTTCACTGCGTACTTTGCGCAGTTCCTGGGTTGGCGTGAGCGCCTGTGCGGGCGCGGAGGAGGGTGAGTGCATAAGCGCCGAATTGTAGTGCGTGCGAATGAGGAGTCAAACGATCTCCGTGGAGTATCACCGGATTGAAGGTTTTGTGCCGCTATGGATGGAAACTACAATGCATCCCGTGAAACCTCTTTCCTCCGTTCTTCGCCTGTATGACTACGCGCTCCCGCCAGAGCTGATTGCGCAGAAGCCCGCGTCGCCGCGCGATAGCGCACGGCTGCTCGTCTACGAGCGCGCGCCCGGTAAGGCATCATGGGCAACGTTTGCCGACATCGGGAAATTTTTGCCGCGCGGGGTCGTCCTCGTTCCCAATAAGAACCAAGTTATCCCAAGAAAACTCCAGCCTTCGCCCCCCACCGGGGGGG
>CAZAUW010000179.1:0-2336 GCA_964488295.1 uncultured Candidatus Peribacteria bacterium | reverse complement strand
GCGATTGGGTGAAACCCTGCTATCCCGCGCCGTATCTATCGCTCTCAACGAAGGTTTCGGCGCGCTGTGCCTGGCCGTAGACGAGTCCAACCATCCTGCCAGCGCCTTATATGCAGCGCACGGATTTCGCGACGTTTTGCGGCGCGAGGCATGGATTCGTGTAGCATCCGACGGCGCCGAATGATACGAGCGAATTGAACTGTTTTTTGCCCGCTCGGCCGTGGTTTTTCACGCCTGTGAAAACCGTGTTCACAAGAATTATTTTTTTCGTCAAATCATCGATGAATACGCTGCTCAAAGACTGTTGATAAGATTTCGTAAAGAAGAAATGATTGACGCTGCCGCGGCAGAATCGTTATCATGGCTTTGCGCTGAACGTGGTGGGACGGGTCGCCATGTGCGACTGCCGGTAAGCGCCTGCTAAGGGCCTTTCCTTACCGGACCCATCCGAACACCAGTACTACAGGCATTTTTGATTCTCGTTGCCCCGAGCCGGGAGATCCTGCGCGTGGACACCCAAATTGCGGACTTCTCAGTCCAGCTCAAAGATCGCATCGCCGCGATCGTCGGACCGCAGCGATTCAAAGTTTGGTTCAAGAACGGCACACATTTCACAGTCACTGACAGTATTCTGCGAATTGCCGTCCCCAACCAGTTCATCGGCGGTTGGATCGAACGCCACTTCGCCGATGTGATTCTCCGCGCCGCGCGCGACATTCTAGGGCGCGATGTCCAACTGGTTTATGCCATCGAACCGGCATTGGTCACCCAATTGCCCAAGCAGCAGCTCAATTTGCAGGCCGATTGCGTGTCGCGCGCCAAGGACGGGCGCGGCACGCGATCGGGCGCACCCTGGAGCCGCCCGAGTGCAGCGCGGCCACTGCGCGGCAGGCTCGAGACTTTCGTCGTGGGCTCATGCAATCGCATGGCCCATACCGCCGCCCTGGTGATTGCCGATCAAAAACTCGCCGCCCCGCATTCGCTGTTCGTACACGGCGGGTGCGGCCTCGGAAAAACCCACCTCCTGCAGGGCATCGGCAATGCGTTGGCCCAGGGCAACGGCCACGCCCCGAATTGGGCCTACCTCTCCGGCGAGGAGTTCACCAATGAGTTCCTCTTTGCACTGAAGCACCGCCAGCTCGATACATTCCGAAATCGTTATCGCCGATTGGATGTCCTGTTGCTCGACGATGTCCATTTTCTCGCAAACAAAAAGGCCACTCAGGAAGAGTTCCTGCACACCCTTAACGCCATCGACACCGTGGGCAAGTGCGTTGTACTGGCGTCCGACGCGCATCCCCGCCTGATAGGCCAGTTATCCGAAGCACTCATCAGCCGCTTCGTTTCGGGCATGGTGGTGCGGATCGAATCCCCCGACGTCGCCACGCGTTGCGACGTTTTGCGGCGTCGCGCCGCCGCGTTGCCCCCGCCTCGTAGCGCGGAACGTGTCGAGGTCCCCGAGCCGGTGATTCACTACATTGCCGACCGCGTGCGCTCCAACGTGCGCGAGCTGGAAGGGGCCTTGCTCAGAGTCTTGGCATTTGCCGCCATGGCCAACGCCCCGCTTTCGTTGGTACTCGCGCAACAGGCTCTGGAGGAGCAGATCAGCCGCAGTGAACCCATCGTGACGCTCGAACGCATCGAAACAGTCGTGGCGACATTCTTCGGCCTGACCCCGGCCGACCTGCATACCTCGCGCAAGAACCGAACCGTGGCCCTGGCCCGCGCCATCGCGATGTACTTGGCACGGCAACGTACCCGGCTCAGCTATCCCGAGATCGGGCGCCACATGGGCAACAAGAATCACTCCACGGTCCTGCTGGCGCATCGCCGCGTCGCCACGATACTGAACGCCGATGGAGAAATACGCTGGTATGGACCTGCCGGCGCCAAGTCGGCCAACCTGTCCGCCACGTTGCACGATCTCAAAGCCCAGCTACACCACTAACGCGGATTATTCACGTGGCCCAGCCGCCCTCCACGGGCAGAGCGCTGGCGCGCCGGATGCCCAAATACTGGCCATGATGAATACAACAGGCAAACACCTGGGCTGCCCTAAAGCGAGCGGCCCCGCGCTCGCCCGCGAAGGATCATCCAATCCTTCGTCAGGCGAGGCGGGGCCGCGAATCACTCAGACAGAGCCCGGCTTCGCGATTACGGACAACCGCTCAGCGGGCAGGCGTGGTCGTCGCCCTGGTACGTGCCCATCAAGGCCGAGCAAGTGCCGGCATCAACAATCGCGCAGCCGCTGCCAATGCCGCAGCATGCGCCCTTGAAGATTCCCATGCAGTTGTTGCCCGGCTGGCAGGCGCTTCCGCTACCCTGCCACGTGCCGC
>CAZAUW010000178.1:0-2351 GCA_964488295.1 uncultured Candidatus Peribacteria bacterium | reverse complement strand
GATCCTCTCCACTCTTCTCTGGTCCACGCACGCGTGCGCCCCCTCGCGCTCCACGATCTCCATCACGTCGCGCGCGATGGTATCGCCCTGGTCGAGATCGGATTTCACCGTCAGGCCGACGCGCTTGTAGGCGAGCATGGAACGATTATAAACCTTGGATGGCAGCCAAAAACAGGTCAACCGTCCACTTCCACGAGAATTGCGCCGCTTGCAGAGGACCTCGCTGACGCAATTTCCCCCGAAGCCCCTCATCGGTGAGGATTCGTTCCAAGCCTTTGGCGATTGATTTAACATCATTGGGATCCACGATGCACGCGGCGTCACCCGCCACTTCGGCCAGGCTTCCCCGGCTGGAAGTGAGGACGGGAATGCCTCTCTGGAACGCATCCAGAACCTGCATGCCGAAGCCCTCGTAAAGCGAAGGCAGCGCGAGCACATGGCACGTGTCAAGCAAACGGCCGTACTCACCGTCGTCCACGTACTGCGTCCACGAAACGCCCGGGGTCTGCCTGGCAAGCCGAATGATCTCGCTATCATGCCATCCGCGCGCGCCCACCAGACGGAGACGGAATTGAGAGCGCAAATGAGCGGGTAGCGACGCATACGCGCGGATGAGCCGCATCTGGTTCTTGCGGGGGCAAAGAGTGGCGACGCACAGAATCGTTTTCCCATCAGATATATTGACTGACGGATGCTCACGCATCGGGCCAGCGAAAATCGCCGTGATGCTGCGCGGATCCAGCGACGGGTACTTCGCGAGTAAATCTATTTTCGTTGACTCGCTGATCGTGCAAATGCGCCGGGCCGTACGTACGGTGCGCCGCAAGGTGAGCCGCTCGATCGCTTGCGCCTTCCTGTCGTGCAGTTCTCGGCGGAAGGCGATCAAGTCATGGACGATTGGAACGTGCGGGAATTTTTTTCCCAAGAGCGCGGGGACGATGTAGCTCGTCGGGCTCACGTACAGATCGATGCCGGATGACTGCCGCAGTGATGTACTCACCTGCCAATGCCACGGGAACCCGCGTGAGGAAATCAGCATCTGTCGGATGCCGGGCGACTGCCATTCGCTGGGAACAGGTGTATCGGTATATAAGACCAACGGAATCTCCCTCGCGATCAACTCATGCACGAAGCCGTAGGTCCATTGTCCTTTCCCCGCCTTCTTGGGCCGACAGGGTTCGCGGACATCGATCGCAAGACGCATGCCGGGAGTATGCCAGAAAAAGAACCCGTAGGGGTGCTTCGCGACGCACCCCTACGGCGGATCAATCTCTGAACCGCTCAATCGATTCTGTGGTACCATTTGCCTATGGCCTCGCGTTTCCTCCGTAGCCTCCAGGCGCTTGAGCTCGATGAGCAGATCCTCAACGGCGCGTCGGTGGTGGCGCTGGCCAGTTTCGTGCTGCCCTGGGCGGGAGGCGAGTGGACGGGGGGGGAGACCGTGACCTTCAACGGCTTTGGTGCATACACGGCCTTCGTGGGAGTGACGGTCTTTCTCCTCCACATCGCGATCATCCTCATCACCCTCGTGCCGCTCTTGGGCGGCCCGGTCATGATCAAGAAACGCTACCGTGATTTCGTCCGGCTGTGCCTCGCGTCGCAGGCATTCATTTTGCTCCTCGCGATCCTCTCGGTTCTCACCCGCATCACGTTCGAATTGGCGCGCATGGAGGTGCGCTACGGGTTGTACCTGTGCCTCGTGAGCACGCTCGTGACCCTCTTTGAGTCGTCCACCCGCTACCTGCACCAGAGGAAAGCGAATCTGCAGGAAGTTTTCCACCACCCCGAGGATGAATCCGTGGTATCATCGGAGAACCCGTCATTCTCGCCCCCGCCTCCTCCTCCGCCCCCGCCCCCGCCACCCAAACCCGACGATCATCCGCTCTACCCATGACCGACTCCGCAGCTCCCGTTGCCTCCGGCCCCTCGTACCGCGACGACGACCTCGTCTACGTCGATCCCGATTCCAAGACGGTAGTGGGACCCGTGGAGTGGAGCAAGGCCGGAAATCCCAAATCAAAAGCGGCGGCGCCCAGTGAACCCGCGGGGAAGGACAAGGAAGAACGGCGGCGCGCGTCGAGGAAATACTACCCCTGGGGTACTTACCGTTCGATGAAACGTGCATTTAAGTTGGAAGGCAAGCAGAAGAAAACCGATCCCAACGCCACCCTCGACGAAGTGATGGTGAAGGCGCTGGAGCAGCCGTATTGGGATTAGTGGTATGGTTGAATGGCTGAATGGCAAAATGGTTGCCAGGCAAGTGGCACGCTTGCCCACCCGTACTGAACGGTTGGTTCGGGCGAGTGAGCCATTCCACCATCTAACCATTCAACCATTCAAAGTTTATCAAA
>CAZAUW010000177.1:0-2358 GCA_964488295.1 uncultured Candidatus Peribacteria bacterium | reverse complement strand
AGCTGCATTCCGGCCTGCGCTACCAAAACCTGCGGTGACGGCGACGGATGTGGCAGGCATGAAGAAACAGGGCGAAGAGTACGCCGGCTGGCACAAGCACGTGTATGTGAAGGTGCCGATGACCGTCGAAGGCCTCAAGGCGCTCTCGTACTTCCGCGGCAAGAGGATCAAGACGAACACGACGCTGGTCTTTTCGGCGCCACAAGCGCTGTTGGCCGCCAAAGCGGGCGCCAACATCATCAGCCCGTTCATTGGCAGATTGGATGACGCGGGCGAGGACGGCATGGCCCTCATCGCCGAGATCATGGAGATCTGGGACAACTATGATTTCGACTGCGAAGTGCTGGTGGCCTCCACGCGCCATCCGCGCCATATCGTCGAGGCCGCCCGCTTGGGCGCCCACATTTGCACCGTTCCGTACGAAGTCTTCGCCAAACTCCCGCATCATCCGCTGACAGACACCGGGCTCAGGAAGTTTCTCGATGATTGGGAGAAGGTGAGGAAGTGATCAGCCCAATTGCTCCAAAAGACCGCGAAGCATTTTTCGTATGGCGGTGATCTTCGTCGCAAGGCTCACGCGGGTACTGAGAGGAAGATCCGCGATCTTTCTTGGAGTTTGTTCCAGGATGGTCATCAAGTCACAGAGCCGATCGTAGATGTCACTGAGATACTCACTTACATTCCGATCAAGCGGATCGAACATGCAACCCGCTCTGATCGCCTCGCTCACTACCTTACCGAGATGGTTGAACCATTCCTGTTCCGTCATCCGGTTCGATTGGCGTCTTCGCATTGATATTATTATGTAATTTTAAATTTATTTTGTCAATAATATCATTCGCAAAAAAGTGAGACGAGGTCTTCTGTGATATTGTTCCCGCATGCAGCTCGGCGTCTTCGGACTCGGCACTATGGGGGCGAACCTCGCGCGCAATGCGGCGAGGAACAGTGCAACGGTGCCGGTCTTTAACCGGACGACGGAAAAGACCGATGAGTTCATGAAAAAATATCAATCGGAAGGGAAATTCGTTGCCTGTCACACGCTCGAAGAGTTCATCAGGGCGCTCACGCCGCCACGGCCGATCCTGCTTATGGTGAAGGCGGGCAAGCCCGTTGACGAGGTGATTGACGAACTTCTCCCGTTGCTCGACGAAAGCGACATCCTGATCGATGCCGGCAACAGCCACTTCCGCGATACCGAGCGGCGCGAAAAGTTCGTAGAGGAGAAGGGGATACACTTCGTGGGCATGGGTGTGAGCGGCGGCGAGGAGGGTGCGCTCAAGGGCCCGAGCATGATGCCGGGAGGCGACAAAGCCGCGATCGATACGGTGATGCCGCTCTTCCAGATGATGGCGGCGGGCGATGCTTCGTCTCCGCTCAGCACAGGCTCTGGCAACGGGAAGTGCGTGAGCCGCATGGGGCCAGGCGGCGCGGGGCACTTCGTCAAAATGGTCCATAACGGCATCGAGTACGGCATCATGCAGCTCATCGCCGAGTGCTACGACATGCTCAAGTCCGTCGCCGGATTGTCCAATGCGGATCTCGCGTCGCTCTTTGACGAATGGAACAGCGGAGATGACCTGCAATCATTCCTCGTGGAGATCACGGCGCGCGTGTTTCGGGAGAAAGATGCTAAGACCGGCAAAGACCTGATCGACCTGATCGCCGACCGGGCGGGGCAGAAAGGCACGGGCAAGTGGACGACGGAAGCGGCGATGGATCTGGGCGTTGCGATCCCCACGATCACCGCGGCCGTGGACGCCCGCATCCTCTCGGGTGATACGCAGAAGCGCAAGGCGGGGCAGAAAGTGCTCACAGAAGAGCTGCTTGGTGCCGACGCCGGCCCGGGCGATGTAGCGATGACGGCCCGCAGCGCCTTGGAGCTTGGGTGCATCTGCGCCTACATGCAGGGCTTTCATCTGTTGGAAAAAGCGAGTGTTGAATACCGCTTGGACCTCAATTTACCCGAAGTGGCGCCAATCTGGCGCGGTGGCCGGAACCGGGCAACGATCTGATCGGGCGGCAAGACGAGGTGAAAGTTCTGCTCGATCGCACGAGGGAGCAGGGCTACGGCCAGCGCTACGGCGAGCAGCCTATCGAAACGGGTGCGATAGCTGTGCCGATCCTGCTCGACGAACGCGTGATCGGCTGCATCAACATGACCTTCATTGCGAGCGCGTTGAGACCCGAGGAAGCGGCGCGGCAGCATCTGGCCGCGTTTGTCAGGAGTGCGAAGAAGATCGCTGCCGGCGTGCAGCAGCTCGAAACAGCCGGGCCCGCAGACAGGTCGCTGGACGACGCGCATCAGGACGCAGACAAACGGGACAAGGACGAGGCATGAACGCCTTCATCGATGAA
>CAZAUW010000176.1:0-2375 GCA_964488295.1 uncultured Candidatus Peribacteria bacterium | reverse complement strand
CCCGACGAGACGAAGTCGTCGCAGCGCACGAGGGACGGCGTCACCGCCGTCGGCAGGTATCAGGCGAAACGATGCAACCGGAGCATCAAGCTGCGGCTGAGGAGTCGTGCTCATCCGCATCCTCGTCCGGAGACGACACGATCTGCACCGAGGACGTTGCGATCCGGTTGCGCTCGGCGGCTTGGATCAGGGAGCTTCGCGCCTGTTCGAATGACGCCAGCATCGCCGCCTGGGCATTGACGAGCTTATTGCGCGACCCGAAGCGCTTGCTGAGGGCATTTTTGACACCTGCGTGGTCCAGGATCACGCGCAGCGCCCCGCCGGCAATGATGCCTGTGCCGGGCAATGCCGGCATCACGCGGATGCGGGCAGCCTTGAATTTGCGCTCGATCTGATGCGGGATCGTGCCGTTGACGATGGGGATCCTGATCATGGCGCGCTTGGCGGCCGAGGTGGCCTTGCGCACGGCGGCCTGCACTTCGGCCGCCTTGCCGGTGCCGAGCCCTACTTTGCCCTTGCGGTTGCCCACGACGACAATAGCGCGGAAGCGCATGCGGCGGCCTCCTTTGACCACACGAGTGACGCGGTCCACGCTCAGCGTGGCCTCGGCGAACTCGCTTGGCTCTCTCTGGCGTCGGTCGCCTCTCTTGCGGTCGGGTCGGGAAGTCTTAGCCATGGGTGGAAGGACGGGGAAGGCCGGCAGTGTTCCAGTAATCCGGACGGCCGGCAAGTTCCGGAGCATGCGTCAGATCTTCCACAGCGGGCACGCCGTCAATGCCATTCACGAGCCCCTCACGAGGATGAACGGCAGATACTTCAAACGGATTTGGGAGAGTGATGGAAGGACTGGAAGCTTGGTTGGGCGCGGAGGGATCGTGACTGCGATGGATGCCCTCTCGCACCCACTGTTCCAAATCGGGACGAAGCTCCGATGGCAGGCAGCGGCGGAATAAGTCGGCGAAGTCATCGCGAGGCAAAAGCACCGCTCCCGAAACCGGCGCATCATCGGCATCCAACGCATTCAATGTGTAATACAAATACCCGCCGTGCAAAACCGGCAAGCATGAGTCTTGTGGATCCGCTTCCAATGCGACATCACCCTTCATGACTCTTGCGATCGCCCCCTCCACACCATCCCGACACAAAAAATTCGCTCCTGCGATGTGCTGCTGACGCATTGATGTGGCTATCAAATCAGCATGTTCAGCCGTCGGTTTGAGAGAAATTCTCATGCGCTAAAACTGTAACCCGCCCTCCCGGGCGGCATCGGCTAATTCTTTGATCCTGCCGTGGTACTTGTAGCCGCCGCGGTCGAAGACGACGGAGGTGATCTTGGCTTCTTTGGCCCTGGCCGCCAAGTGCGTGCCAAGCTTCCTCGCGCCATCTTTGGTGAGCGGGGCCTTCACATGGCGCGTGGACGCCGCCACGAGCGTTTTGCCCGCATCATCATCAATGAGCTGCACGTTGAGTGCCTTGAGCGACCGGAAGACGCTTAAGCGCGGGCGCTTTGCCGTGCCGCGCACCTTGGCGCGGATGCGGCGCTTGCGTGCAAGCCGATGGAGGGTCTTCGCGTTGTGCATACACTGATCGAACGATTGTTATAGTGTTATATTGTTATATTGCTGAATGGAAGTGACCTGAGAATCGCCTGCGAACAATATAACAGTATAACAATATAGCAATAGGTTAAGCGGCCTTGGCGACGGCCGCTTTGCCGGCTTTTCGCCTCACCTGCTCACCCAGATACCGCACGCCTTTGCCCTTGTAGGGTTCGGGGGGGCGCAGTGAGCGGATATCGGAAGCCACCTGGCCGACTTTTTCTTTGGAAATGCCCCGGATGATGAGGATGTTCTTGTTCTTCTCGTCGAAGCTCATGTCGATGCCCTCCGGGATGGGGAAATTGATCGGATGCGAGTGGCCGAGGTTGAGTACCAGCATTTTGCCCTTCACTTGCGCCTTGTAGCCCACCCCGATGATCTCCAGTTTCTTTTCGTATCCCTGGCTGACGCCGATCGCGTGGCCCTGGATGAGCATGCGGGTGAGGCCGTGGCGCGCCCGCGCGGCGTTGCTGTCCTCCTTGCGGGTCACCTTCACCGTCGAGCCCTCCACCGCCACCGCCACTTCGGGCAGGAGCGTGAGCGTCTGTTCGCCCTTGGGCCCTTTGATGACGAGCGTCATGCCGCTCTGCGTCACCGAGACGCCGGAGGGGAGAGCCACTGGTTTGGCACCGATACGGGACATCGCTACGAAAGTAACAAGATACAAGACGCAAGATACAAGACGGATGAAGCATGTGTTGATACCGGATACGTTTTTGTAACTTGTATCTTGTATCTTGTATCTTCGTTGCCGGCAGAATGAGGAATGGCAACCAT
>CAZAUW010000175.1:0-2386 GCA_964488295.1 uncultured Candidatus Peribacteria bacterium | reverse complement strand
TTTGGCGCGGGAATTCCCTGAGCACCTCAAAGCCGTCCTTGACGGGCATGTAGATGTCGCAGAGCACCAAGTCTGGCTCCTGGCGCCTGATCGCCTCGATCGTTTTCTCGCCGTCTTCCACTGCTTCCACCTCAAACCCTTCCACCGTGAGCTTCTTCACGTAGAGGCTGCGCAGCACCGCGTCATCTTCCGCCACCAGAATGCGGCCTTTACTCATTGCCGTTCATTCTACCCCCTTGGCCAGTTTGTGTGAATATCGCGTTTCCGGCAGTCGGTGGGTGATGAAGCGGTTCAGCGTTTTTGGCGCGTCAGCCTACGGCGTTCACGCCCTGCGCCCCGGACGAAGGAAGCGCCCGGATGCCGCTTTCCGATGTGGCTTTTGAGAGCCAAAAATGCTATAATAACCGGATTCCATGAACACACGCACACTGCGCATCGTGGGGCCGGTATTCGTCTTCCTCTTCCTTGCTTTTTCGCTCATGAGCGGGCGCAGGGGCATCCCCTTGCAGGCGCAGACATCGGGTTCGAACGCGAGCAATCAGAACTTCCGCACGTCGTCGGCGCTGTGCGGCAACGGAGTCGTGGAGCCCGGCGAGGAGTGCGACGACGCATGGCGCAACGGCCAGGGATCGTGCAGCAAGAGCTGCAAGCTGTTCCGTTGCGGCGACGGCATCCTCTCGCCGCAGATCGGCGAGGAATGCGAGCCGCCATCGGCCACCGGATCGGTCCTGTGCGGCCGGTACTGCGGACCGAAGTGCAAATGGTTCTTTGGCACCTCGTGCGCCGGCTCCGGTGCCACCAAGGTTACCACCCCCTCGGGCTCCGGCGCCGTGGCCGGGTCAGGATCGGTGGCCGATCAGTCGGGCGACCTTCTCTCGAGCGATGGCAGCGGGTCCGACCTGCTATCGGATTCCGGGGCGTTGGCATATTCTTCGTCATCGCCGGCAGCCGTGCATGCCTCATCGGCATCCGCAGTAGCGGCGTCGTCCGGCAAAGCATCGCAACCGCCGCCTTCAAAACTGCAGAGCGGATCGACCCTGCCGCCCTCCTCGGCATCGGGTGCCCTCACAGCGAATCCCGGTCAGCCCCAGTGCGGCAACGGGATTGTGGATCCCGGCGAAGAATGCGATAGCGGTCAATACAATTCCAATACCCTCGCCAACGCCTGCCGTACCGATTGTCGCCGCCCGCGCTGCGGCGACGGGACGCTGGATAACGGCGAGGAGTGCGACAACGGCCCCCAGAATTCGGACAAAAATCCCAACAGCTGCCGTACCACGTGCAAGCTGCCCCTCTGCGGCGACGGGGTGGTGGATGGCGGCGAGCTGTGCGACGACGGCGCCAAAAACGGCACGGCGGGCGATAACTGCTCCAGGGAGTGCCTCTACGTGAACCCGCAGAAGGCGGCGCCCAAGACCTCGTCGGGCGCGGTACACAACAAGAAGTCCGGCTCCGGAGCCGCCGTTCCCGCCAAGCCAAAACCAAGCTACCAGCCGGCGCAAGACGACAGCAGCGGCAGCCCGCTTTTCACGATCATCATCGCCGCCGCAGGCACGGGCGTGCCTCTCCTCGTCGGTTTCCTTTTCCGCAAGAAACTGATGGGGTTACTGCGCGGCAAAAAGGCGAAGTCCATCGACGATGTCCCATTGGACGAAATAGAAATGCCATGGCACAAATGGTAAAGCTTTTGGTTAGTCGGTTTTTCGTTTTTGGTTATAGAAGCAACACAGGATTCGGAATTTCTTCTGAACGAAAAAGCAAAAACCAATAAACTAAAACCCTAAATCGCTATCCGCACGTAGCTCGTGATCTTGGCGCCCAGATACTGGTGCACCAGCTGGTTGGGGTCTTTGACGAAGGGCTGGTGCGTGAGGGCGTTCTCCTCGCGGAACTTCTTCTCCTTGCCCAGCATAATCTTCTCCATGATGGCTGCCGGCTTGTTGTCTTTCTTCATCTGCTCGGCCCAGATCTCGCGCTCCTTGGCGATCACATCAGCCGATACCTCGTCGGGATGCACGTAGAGAGGATTCATCGCCGCCGCGTGCATCGCCACGTCCTTGGCTTTGGCGCGGTCCACCTGCTCGGCCCCCACGATCACGCCGATCTTGCGGTTGCTGTGGATGTAGGTGGCGACGACAGGGGCGGACACCTCGTGCATCTCGCCCAGCGAAATGTTCTCGCCCAGCTTCTGGATCGCCGCTGGCAGTTTTTCCCCGATCTTCGGTTGCGCCCTGGCCTCGCCGTCTTTGAGCAGTAGGTCGGCCAGTTCCTGCCCGAGCGTGAGAAACGCATCGCTGCTACCGACGAAATCCGTCTCGCATTTGTGTACCAGCAGCGCCGGCTTGGCCTCACGCTCCGCCGACAACATGCACCCTTCCGTCTAGGG
>CAZAUW010000174.1:0-2399 GCA_964488295.1 uncultured Candidatus Peribacteria bacterium | reverse complement strand
CAACCCCCTTACCACGGGGTTCCTGCAGGCAAACCGGATTGCCGCCTTGCCGCGCGTCACCAACGGGGACTAAACCGGCTGGCACGGCAGGGAAATGCATGCGATCCTCGCGAG
Organism: uncultured Candidatus Peribacteria bacterium; assembly: GCA_964488295.1. Classification (GTDB taxonomy): domain Bacteria; phylum Patescibacteriota; class Gracilibacteria; order Peribacterales; family Peribacteraceae; genus CAZAUW01. The sequence continues at coordinate 2,285 of CAZAUW010000174.1, read as the reverse complement.
TCCCGAGCTGCGCGCCTGCACGGCCGAGACGCTGGCGGCATTGGCGGCCAGGGCCCGGGTGCCGGGGCTGAACCTGGATATCGAATCCATCCGCAATGACACGCAAAACTACCTGGAGTTCCTGCTCTTGATGAAACAGAAACTCCACGCGCAGCACCAGACGCTCACCGTGGACGTGACGCTGGGCGACCCCGCATATGACATTGAGCAGATCGGTTCTATCGCCGATGCGGTGGTCTTGATGGCATATGACGAGCACTATGCGACGGCTCCGCCGGGGCCCGTGGCAAGCCACGATTGGTTCGCCGGGCAGGTGGACGAGATGATCGCGCGCATGGGCTCGGGCACGCTGATCGTGGCGATGGGCAACTACGGCTACGACTGGAAAGCCGGCTCGCCACTGCCCGCGCAGAGCTTGAAATTCTCCGAGGTGATGAACCTTGCCGACGAGCAGAATGCCGACGCCTCGATGGATGTAGACAGCCGCAATATGCGCTTCGCCTACTCAGACGGGAAGGGGGCAAGCCACGATGTCTGGTTCCTCAACGGCGTCACCGCGTGGAATGACTGGCTCATCGCCCGCAACCGCCGGGTGCTGGGCGTCGGCCTGTGGCGCCTGGGCACCGAGGATCCGCTCCTCTGGTCATTCCTCGGCAATGACGAATTCGACCGCAAGGGCCTCTCCACCGCCCCGATGCTCCGTAGCATCCAGTACATGCATGAGGGCGAGGTGTTCCATCTGCAATCCTTCCCGCAAGCCGGATCCCTCAATGTGGAATTTGATACCGACGGGACAGCCGATTACGCGCGGTATGAGACAATCCCTGCCGGCTATGTGGTGGACACGGTGGGCAATCCCATACCGGCCGGGGACCTGGTGCTCACCTTCGATGACGGGCCGGATCCCGTGTGGACGCCTCAAATCCTCAATGTGCTCGAACAAAATCAGGCGCCCGCCACGTTCTTCATCGTGGGCCAGCAGGCGGAGCGCTACCCCGACACTCTCGCAATGGAGAACCGGGCCGGGGAGCTGGCCGGCAATCACTCATACCTGCACCCGAATTTCTCCACGATCTCGCAGAGCCGCGTGCGCCTGGAACTCAACGCCACCCAGCGCCTCATCGAGGCGGAGTTCCACCGCCGCACCGTCCTCTTCCGCCCCCCGTACGACACCGATACCACGCCCGACGACCCCGGCGCGCTCGATCCGCTGCGGGAGGTCACCCGACTCGGGTATGTGATCGTCGGGGCCAACATCGACTCGCAGGACTGGAGCAGGCCAGGGGTGGACCGGATCGTCGCCAACGTCGAGCAAGGCCTCAAGAACCACAGTAACCACATCATCGTCTTCCACGATGCCGCCGGTGATCGCAGCCAGACGGTGGCGGCGCTTGAGTTCCTCATTCCCACCCTGCGCGCCGAAGGCTACCACATTGTCCCGCTCGACCGCGCCATCGGCATCGACGCGCATACCCTCATGCCGCCGCTCTCGTTCACGGAATGGCTGCTCGTGATGTCGGTGAGCGTCACGGGGACGGCGGTGCGCTGGTTCTGGCTCACGGTCGTGTGGCTCTTCCTCTTCACGACTCTCCTCGCCATCCTGCGCATTCTCTTCCTCGGCTTCCTCGTGGTGCGCTCGGTGTGGGTGGAGCAGCGGCCGCACGTACGCAAAAAACCTCCCGCCAAAGCGACCGTTTTGATCCCCGCATTCAACGAGGAGAAAACCCTGCCCCGTACCATCCGTGCCCTGCAGCAAAGCTCGATTACGAACCTGGAAATCCTCGTGATTGATGACGGGAGCACCGATGCCACGGCCGCAGTGGTGCGGGAATTGCAGGAAACGGACCCGCGCATCAGGTTGATCGGGCAACAGAACCAGGGGAAAGCGGTGGCGCTCAATGCCGGTCTTCGCCAAGCGCGCAACGACATCGTCGTGACGATCGATGCCGACACGATCATTTTGAAAGACACAATTGCCGCCTTGCTCGAGCCGTTTGCGGACCCGCGAGTGGACGCCGTATGCGGCAACGTGGAAGTGGGTAACGTGCACAATCTGCTCACCGGCTTCCAGGCGCTCGAGTACATCACGACTCAGAATTTCGACCGGCGCGCGTTCGACGAACTCAACTGCATCAGCGTGGTGCCGGGCGCCACGGGCGCCTTGCGCAGGGAGAAGGTGCTTGCGATCGGCGGCTACCCGCACGACACGCCCACGGCGGACGCCGACCTTACGCCACCGTTGCTCCGCCGCCGCCGGAAGATCGTCTACCCCCCCCAACGCAGGG
>CAZAUW010000173.1:0-2404 GCA_964488295.1 uncultured Candidatus Peribacteria bacterium | reverse complement strand
CGTCACCCCGAGCGCCTTGGCCTTCTCGCCCATCGCCTGGATGAGCGCCTGCTGGCGCTGCGAGCGGTCGAAGTCGCTCGTGGAATGGCGGCTGCGGGCATACTTGAGGGCGGTCTCGCCGTCCATATGCTGCAGGCCGGCATGGATGACGAAGGTGCCGTACTCGGTTTCGGAGACGGGATACTGTGTATCGACGATGTCATGAGGCACATCGATGTCGACGCCTCCGAGCGTATTCACCGCATCCACGAAAGCCGTGAAATCCACCTTCGCCACCTCATGGATGTGCATGCCCAACTGCCGTCCCAACTCCGCCGCCAGTTCCTTGAGCGCCAGCTGCGAAGCTTCACCCTCGGCCATCTTGTACGTCCGCTCCAGATAGATCTTGTAGTCGCGGTAGAGGACGTTGGCCCGGCCGACCATTCCCATGTGGAGGGCGCCTGTGATGTACAGGTCGCGCGGGATGGACAGCAGCACCACGCTGTGGGTGTGATCGGGATCGATGCTTGCGATCATCATGGTATCCGTCAGGTCCACACCGTCATGGTTCTTGTCGCCGACCCCCAGAAGCAGGAAGTTCGTTACGCCGTTTTGGTCTTTGGGCAAATCCGTGCCTGTCACCGCGAGGATCCCGCGCATGGTGACGATGCGGAAATGGACGAGCGCCCCCACGGCGCCCGCCAGCAGCGCCACCGCCACCAGTATGGCCGCGAGGACGAAGAAGATGCGCTTGAGGATGCGGATGATGCGCCGTTCCTGCTCCTCTTCCTTCCTCTCGCGCCTCCACGCCCAGTACCAGCCGAAGAGGAACACGCCGGTTTTGGCGACTACAGGCCACAGCCAGGCAAATCGGGGCTTGCGCTCCGGTGCCTCCTCCCGGAGGCGTCGCGTTTCGAAGGTCATCGGGAGAAAGTGTAGGGCAAGACGCCGCCCGTGGAAAAGTGTTTCTGCGCTGGGTGATGGTCAGAAATGCGTTCAGAATCCGATTTGTTCAGTCATCAGCAGTATTACCACGAGAATAGGGTAGTGGAGCAAGTAGATGATGAACGCATGCCTGCCGGTGAACGTCAGCCACTTCCAGTATTTTCCATCACTGTGTGGGATCAGCGGGATCTTTTGTCGAACATAGAAAAAATGTCCAAGCCCCATCCCCATCAGAACCAGTCCCAGCCAGGGCAGGAGGGGGAAGTAGTCAATCGTATCGAAGTTGGGCGGCAGGAATCCGAAGGGCAACAAGATCGGTGTCGGGACAATCGTGCCTTTGATCAGCATCCCAATCGCGACGACGATGGCACCGATGAGCACATTCCATTCCTTGAAGAAGATGAAAAGGGGAAGCAGCAACGTGCTCACGGCAATCAAGTGCAAAATGCCGAAGCGGACGTAGGTGTGGGGATCGAAGAAGTATGTGACGAGTGTGACGAGCATCGCGCAGGCGAGAATGAACATCGCGCGGCGGAAATATTTGGGGTACATATCGTGCATCATCTCCGTAGGGGCAGGTCGCGACCTGCCCCTAGGGGTGGCCCACCGATGCCACGACAGCACGAAGCTTGCGCCCACGAGTACAAGGAACAGTGTCGCCGTCGATCGGGCCAAGCGCCACCATACACCGTGTAACACATCGATATCCCACCCGTAGAACGCGCGCAGGTCGAAGGCCGCGTGGTATACGATCATCATGAGGATCGCGAGCGTGCGCAGGAGGTCGATTTCGAGGCGCCTTTGCTGCATGAACGGATTGTACGCTCGATTCTCGTAGGGGCGCATCGCGATGCGCCCCTACGAGCGGGCCGTCGCGAGGGATCAAAAAAATCCCCCCGTTTGCGGGGGGATTTTTTGCGATGGCATTGCGGTATTACGCCGCCATTTTGCCGCCGTTGCGCTCCGCCATGAAGCACTCTTTGCAGAGCACCGGCTTGCCGCCTTCCTCGACGGGGCGAGGCTTGAACGGTACCTGGCACTGGGCGCCGCACTTGGCGCACACCGCGTCGTACATCTGGCGGTCCGCGAAGCGCTCCGACTTGCGGGCGTTGCGGCAGTCCTTGCAACGCTGAGGGGCGCTCAGGTTGCGGGAAGCGTAGAATTCCTGCTCACCGGCGGTGAACATGAATGTCTTGCCGCAGTCGCGGCATGTAAGCTGCTGATCATCAGCCATAAAAATGAAAGAAGGGAAATAAAGACGCCTGTTTCCTTCTTCCATGTTCTCGTTTGGCGATAACCGGTTTGAAGGACATTGCTTGGGGGTATTGTACGGTTTTTGGCTTTGCAGTCAATACCGTTTCTCGCTACAGCTTTCAGCAATCAGCAAACAGCCATCAGCGGGAAATGCTGATAGCTGGCGGCTGAAAGCTGATCGGTTACTTCAGGGTCCCCTTTGCACCTGGTGCCCACAGTGTCTTCT
>CAZAUW010000172.1:0-2422 GCA_964488295.1 uncultured Candidatus Peribacteria bacterium | reverse complement strand
GCATCGCGCAGCTTTGACGGTGCGCCCGTAGACGGACGATTTGTGGTTCGTACTGGCACGAGATACCGGTGCAGCCGACTGAGCTGCCTCATTCAATGACGAGGAGGTCGTCGCACGCCGGGACGCTCTCGACGGCGTGGTCGAGCGTGGTGGCGGAATTATAGGTGAGGATGTGCGCGCTGACGGGCAACGCTTCACGCATACACGATGAACTTGTAGATCACGAAATTCCAGCAGACGGTGACGCCGATGGCAAGCACATTCGCCACCGTGGGATAGAGGTGCAATGCTTCCACGAAGAGAATCACCATGAAGTACTGCGCCGCGAAGTTGATCCCCTGCAGTACCATGAAGCGCCAGGTCTGGCTGATCGTTTTCTCTTTTTTTTGGAAGACGACGTACTTGTGCAGCAGGAAGACGGAGACGAGCCCGAATGCCTGGCTGATGAGCGTGATCGGCCGGTAGGAACCCGTTCCCCATACGAACAGCATCGCTTGCAGCGAAGCTAATTGCAGGAATGCACCCGTGCCTCCGCTCAGCAGGTAACGCGCGATCTGGGGCGCATGCGGCCGGAGCGCGTGATACAGGCGTTTCATTGGATGGACGTGGGAGCCGGCGCAATGCACTGTCCGGGCTTGGGAGTGATGACGAAGTAGGTTCCCGCGATGCGCGTCAGCTGCGCCTTGTATGTCGCCTGCTCTTCGTCGGAGAGCTTGCGCAGCACGGGCGCCGTACAGAGATCGCCCATGAGTGTCGTGAAGCGCTTGGGAAGGCTGAAGGACAAGTTGGGCACCAGGAACAGCCAGTGGGGATTGTCGGGCAGACGGGCGAAAATTTCCGTCTGTTCGATGATGATATCACGGTCATGGTAGTGGGACTCTACGTACGCCGCCACACGGTCGCCCTCGGTGCTGGGGTTGGAGCCCTCGTGCGAGAATTGCCATGCCGCCTGCAGGCAGACGATGGAGCCGAGCAGCAGTGTTGCAAGCGCTTTCTTTTTCCCAAACAGGGTGTACGCCCCCGTCGGCACAAACGGCAAGAGCAACAAGTGGCCGGGCAGGAGGAGCCTATACCACCCATAGCCTTGGAAGAAGTAGAGGATGAAGAAGAGTAAGAGGACCGTCACGGTTGTCCAGAGTGTGCGGCTCAGCCTCGTGCGCGCCGCCCACAAGCCGGCCCCGCCGAGGATCGCAAACACGCCGAAAGCCAGGAAGGGCAGGCGGGTAAGGAGGAGCGACTGCTCGCGCAACACGTAGAAAAACTCCGATTTCCCCCCGCCGCCGATGAAATTGTGGATCTCTTCAATCAAGCTCCCGCCCAGCGTGTGCGTCATCTCCAGGATCCGCCACGGCAGGAAGACCATGACCGTGATGGCCGCAGTGCAGGCAAGCGACAGCGCTTCGCCCCATTTGCGTTTCCACAGTGCCGCCAGCCATGCCGCACCCAATGCCGGCAAGACCATGCCGTAGGTGATCTTGGTGAGGAATGCGAGCCCGAACCAGATGCCGCTCCAGACCGTTCGCCTGGTGCGCGTGGATGACCACTCGAGCGCGATGAGTCCCGCCAGCAGAAAGGCGAAGCCAGGTATTTCCCCCAATGCCGTTTTGCCGGTATTGATGAATGCCGAGAGGGTGACAAGCAAGAGCGTCGCCCAGCGCGCCGCTCCCAAGTTGAACAGTTTACGGGTGAACGCATACAGGCAGGCCGCGCACGTCCAGATGTAGAGCACCATCGGGATGCGCCCCGCAGCGATGGAGATGCCAAACACATGCATCGCCAGGGCTGCCGGATAGATGAACGTCGGCCCCACGTTGAGAAAATACGGGTAATACCACACGGTGTGCAGGAAAGGCAGGGCATACCCGCGCCCGAGCGCCACCATCTTCGCAACGGTCAAAAACAATCCCTCATCCGCCCACGAGGCCGGGAAGCTGCCCAGTTCCCTCAGTGAAAAGAAGAGCAGCAAAGCGGTAATGCCGAGTTCGGGGAGCCGGTTTTTGACAACGCGATGCCGGGTCATTGCGATATAGCATACCTGAATACCGCGAAGCAATTCAGCGGCCCAGCGGTTCAGTAAAAGTACGAAAGACGAACTCTGAAACTCTGAACCGTTGAACCGCTGATGCCCTAAAACATCCTGTCCTTCCACGTCCTGGGCGTCTTCTCGTTCACGATCTCGATATCGAACGTGTACTTGAACCGCTTGGGCCCGCGCGCCGTGATCCAGTCGATCATCTCCTGCAGGCCCTGCCGCAGGGTATACTCCGTCTTGTAGTCGAGTAGTCTACGCGCTTTATCGGCCGAGCAGGTGGCGAGCTTCACTTCCTGCGGGCGCCCCGGCACGTAGACGGGATCGAGCGGGAAGTTGAGGAGTTGCGCCGTCACCTTCGCAAGCTCGTTGATCTCGATGAACTCCTCGTCG
>CAZAUW010000171.1:0-2427 GCA_964488295.1 uncultured Candidatus Peribacteria bacterium | reverse complement strand
AGAGTCGAGGAACAGACGACTTTTGCGATGCTATTCATGCGTTTTGCAATCTCACCCTCATCCTTGGCAGTCTGCCAGTACTCAGCCATGCCTTCATAGGTCTTTTTGCCGAATACCAGCATGTCTGCTGATTGCAGCTGTTCGATACTGAACTGTTCCACTTCCTTGTTCCAAATCAGATCGTGGAATGACAGATCCCAACTCTTCTCGCCCTCGAAGCATCCGTCGAGAGTGACGACGTTCCACATGATCAGTTTTCTCATGAGCAGATCGTATCAGAATGGTCTCAAGTTGTATTTCCGGTTACCGGTATAAAAATAAACTCCTTCAGAGAGCCACTGATTAGGTGGAGTGGGGCCGTGGCCCCGGCAGTCGCGAAACCACGGCGTAGTCTTGTCCGAGCCAAGCGAGGACAGACGAAGCCGGGTGGAGCGGGTAGCGGGAGTCGAACCCGCGTCCCCAGCTTGGAAGGCTGGTGTACTACCGTTGTACGATACCCGCACTGGATAGGAGGAGAAGGCTGGTGTAATAGCCACTATACGACACCCGCAAAGAACCGATGCATTCTAGGACGTCACGAGCGATTTTTGAAGCCCTACACCCCGAGCATCTTGCGCACCTTCGCTTCATCCGGCTTCTTCCACGGGTGGCACGAGAGAAGACGCTTGACGAGCAAGAGCGAGCCGATTACAAAACCATGCTCCCTCATCGCTCTTTTGCTGTACTGCGAGCATGTCGGTTCATGCCTGCAGAAGCCGTAGGGATGCAGCCCTTTGAGCGGGCCATGATCGGGGGAGAGCGTCATTTGGTACGCGTGGATGACGCCGATCGCCAGGTTTCGGGGCGAATCCCACAGGAAACGAAGAAGTTGCTTCACCATAATCGCGCGTAGGAGGACATTGCTCCTCAGTGTAGCACCGCGTAGCCTTCGGCAAGCCCTATTATGGACACCATTTCCTTCACTTCAGTCCTCTCGGTTCTCTACGCCCTCGTGGCCGTGATGCTCATCGTGGTGCTCTACCACCTGCTCTTCATCGTGGTGGATTTGCGCAAGGTGATGCGGCGTTTGGAAGATGTGACGGAGCAGGTGGAGCTGGTGATCATGAAGCCACTCACGGTCGTCGATCAGGCGTTCAACTGGGTGATGGGACAAGTGGAGAAGAAAGGCAGGAAGAAAAAGAAGGAGGGGTCGATCTTCGAGGACAAGAAAGTGTAATGTCCCTCGTCCCTCGTCCCTCGTCAATTCGCCGACGCTCACGTCGCTGTTGTGTGTGGAGGCGACGAACAAGAGAGCCGCATCATACGACCGGCTGCTGGTCGATGAAGACGCGGATGAAGAGGCGGCGCAGCACTTCGTAGGCTGCCTCGGTGATTTCGGCGAGCAGGCTATTGAGCCGGCGGATGCGCGCGTAGAGCTGGTTGAGCTTGTAGGCCGCGCCGGGCTTGGTGGAACGCGCGATGCCGCGGGTAAGCTTCTCGAGCTTCTGCACTTCCTTCCCGATATGATGCGCCAGCTTCTCCTTCATTACCGCTTCGGGCGGGATATTCTTGATCGCGATGTCGCGCGGCGATGCCTGCGAGTCGTCACCCTGGCCCGCACCCATGGCCGCGCCGCCCATGTCGCCGGAGCTGTCCTCGCCCGCGCGCTCACTGACCCGCGCATTGAGGTTCTCAAAGGTCTCCAAAAGCTTTCCCAGCTCCGCGAGTTTTGCGGGCTGGCGCACGATCAACTTATTCGTCTCCACCGGGGAGACTGTCGTGAGCCCTTTTTCGGGTGAGGGGTTCGCCATCGTTCTCCTCTATTTTCGCTTATTTTGGGCTAAAAGTCAACGTAAAAGGATTCCGACGAGTCCGAGGATTCCGAGGAATCCGACGAAAAAGAATCCCCGGTATCCTTGGATTCTTCGGATTCGTCGGCATCTTTTCTGTTCCATTCATGGCATTCATCATCGTTGTGTTATCCTTTTCCCATGTCCGAGACCGTCTTCCACAAAATCCGCGACAAGCAAATCCCCGCATCCATCGTGTATGAGGATGACGATGTGCTGGCGTTCAAAGACATCCATCCCAAGGCTCCCACCCACCTGCTCTTCATCCCCAGGCACTTTGTGGCCTCGATCGCCGACGTGACGCCCGAGACGGCGCATCTGCCGGGGATGCTCATTTTGAAGGCGCAGCGATTTGCCAAGGAGAAGGGGATTGCCGGCTACAAGCTGACCTTCCATGTGGGCAAAGAGGGAGGGCAGGAGGTGCCCTACCTGCACCTGCACTTTCTGAGCGAGCAGACATTGAAGTGAGAAAGGTAAGGAAAGGCAGAAAGGGCAGAAAAGTCTTTGAGCTTCCTGCCTTTTCTCGCATTTCTGCCTTTTCTGCCTTCATGCGGAGTAGCCCGCCTTCTGCGCCTCCTCTGCGCTCGCAAACGTCACG
>CAZAUW010000170.1:0-2434 GCA_964488295.1 uncultured Candidatus Peribacteria bacterium | reverse complement strand
TGCTTGAACAGAGGTGCGGATCGCATCACGTGTTTCTGGTGTCACTGGCGTTCTGCCATCGTCCTCGAAATAACCGATGCGTAGCTTTTTCAGATCATGTAATGCGGGCCAACGAACCGGAACCGGCGCGGACGAGGTATCGCCGATATCCGGGCCTTGCATGACCTCAAATAGAATTTTCAAATCTTCTGCTGTGCGTGCCATGGGGCCGACTACACCAATCAGTGCAAATGGCCCAACTGAATTTGGTACGTGGCCGGATGCTGGAATACGCCCCGGAGTAGGTTTGAGCCCGCAGATTCCGCTGAAGTGCGCGGGAACTCGGATGGAACCGCCGCCATCGCTGCCAACGCCTCCGGCAGAACAGCCGGAAGCGATCGCGGCAGCTTCACCTCCACTGGAACCGCCGGGCGTGCGGGATAAATCCCAAGGACTGTTTGTGCGGCCATGAAGAAGATTATCCGTTTCCCATGCCATTAAAAATTCCGGAGTATTGGTAGTCCCTACTACGATGGCCCCGGCATTCTTTAGGCGTGCAACCAAAGGCGCATCTTGCGTTGCCACGATTCCAGTTCGCAATTTGCTGCCAGCCTCGCAACGCATGCCTGCAATTTCAATTGAACTTTTGATGCTGATAGGCACTCCGTGCAGCGTGCCTAGCTGTTTTCCCTGCTTGACTGCCGATTCAGACTCTTTCGCACGACGGCGGGCGCCTTCAGCGTCCACCTGCACGAACGCATTCAGTTTGGGATTGAGACGTTCAATTTGCGACAAATGTGCCTCGACCAATTCAGCCGGGGACAGTTGTCGGCCGCGAATTTGTTCAGCCATTTGGGCTGCTGAGAGGAAATTGATTTCAGTCATGGTGTGTAAGGGCTGTTGAATAGAATAACGAAAAGGAGTCTCCGATGGCACCGAATCACTCACCCAGGTTTTTACAAATTGTGCAGGATGCGAAGAAACGTGTGCGCGAAGTCACGGTTGATGATGTCAAAGCGAAGCTCGACCGCGGCGAAAAATTCCAACTAGTGGATGTGCGGGAAGAGAGCGAGTATGCAAAAGACCACCTGCCCGGAGCTATTCATCTAGGAAAAGGCGTGATCGAGCGGGATGTTGAAAAACAGGTGCCAGATTGGAATACTCCTTTGGTTCTGTATTGCGGCGGAGGCTTCCGGTCAGCCCTTGCCGCGGCTAATTTGCAAAAGATGGGGTATACGAACGCGATCTCTCTCGATGGTGGATGGCGCGCACTCAAGGAGTCCGGGCTGCCTTTGGAATCCTGAACATCAACCAGGCCGTCGCAATCACGGCGGCCGTCCCCAGGAGTATCTTCGCTTCGAACAACCACACATTCGTGATTTCAGGCGTGGGGACTAATGAGCAGACAATCGCCAGCAGCGTGACAGCCCATCCGGAGATCGCGCTGATTCGCCTTCCCGATTTCCACGAGCATCCGAAAATGTAGAGGTAGGGAAGAAAGCCGGTGAGCACCATCAGGGATACCAACGTCTGATACGCGGCGCGCATCGAGTCGCCGAGCTGGATCGCGATGAGCAGAAAGCTCGTGACGAATCCGACGGCGAGGATGGATGCGTATGGCGTTCCCCAGCGTGGATGGATGCGCGAAAAGATCGGCGGGAGAAGTCCATCGGCGCCAGCAGCGAAAGGAAGACGCGACATCGATGTGCCGATCCCACCGAGTTGGCCGATCCCGCTCAATACTACCAGGACGGCAATCGCGGCTCCGAGCCAGTTGAGCCGGAGCACGCGTGCAGCTTCGTCGCCAGCTTGCGCAAGGCCGTTCATTTCGGAAATCTGCGAGGGCTGAAGCAGAACGAGGAGCGCGATGGTCGCGGCGGAATAAAAGACGGTGATGGATGCCGACGCGATCCAACCAGCCCGAGGAAGCGTGCGCACGGGATCGCGAACTTCGGCGGCCATCGAGCCTGCCATCTCGAGGCCGGACATGGCGTACGCGATCGTCGCCCAGAAGTTGACGGTGTCCCAATTCCATCGAGGGATGGGATCGATCACGGTCGCGGAGCCGCGTTTGAACCAGACGAGAGCAGCGAGCGCGACGAATAGCCCGCTCACCATCCAGATGGCCGTGCCGCCGATATTTTCGGTCCACTTGCCGATCTTCATGCCAACGAGATTCGTACCGAGAGCGATCCAGATCGCGAGGAGCGCCGCGGTGAGGACGAATGGACGGGTTTCGGGCAAACCCACAGCATGCAGCGCCGCGCCCATGTAGAACATGGTTGCGGACGGAAACCAGCATGCGAGCCCCATCCAATAGACCCAGAAAGCGAGGAATCCGGCCCAAGGCCCGAAATCGGCGTGGATCCAGTGGTAGAGTCCACCGCTATTGGGATGGCGGACCGTCAGCACCGCAACAGCGATCGCAAGAGGCACGACGAAGAAGATCGCGCCG
>CAZAUW010000169.1:0-2463 GCA_964488295.1 uncultured Candidatus Peribacteria bacterium | reverse complement strand
TGTCAAGTATTTCTCCCTCCCTGTGCCGGGCGCCGATAGGGCGCATACCCGGGGGGGCGGCTGATGTGTGGGACGGCAGCGGGTTGAGCCAGAGAATGGCAACGGTACAAACGGCGAAGACAGCGACGAATGCGGCCGCACATTCTTTTTCCGTCTTCAGGCAAGCCTTCACATGCACTCTCTCGAGCACCTCCAGCATTCCGGCGACGAAGAGTGGCGCAAAGAGCACGGCGTAGTAATCGAACCGGTCGAGGAAGACGAAGGCGAAGACGAAGAGGAGCGAGAGGATGAGCTCCCACCGGCGCGACCAGACGATGCCGACTGTCCCCGCGGTGCTGCCCACAAGGCTCCCGCCGATCATCCACAGACGGGCGGTTTCCCAGAACCGGGTGACGAGCGGCGAGTGACCTCCCTCGCCGCTGTGGTGCACGATGCTGGCCAGAATCAACGGATTGGTGAGCGTGTAGAGCGCAAGCAGGATCACCGGGCCGCACACGTAGAGCAGGCGTTCAGGGAACGAGAGGCGCATGCGCCAAAAAATCGCACAGACGATTGGCAGAAAGAGGAGCGCTTGGTATGCGGTGAAGAGCGACGCGAGCCAGAAGAGGGCGATGAGAGCAGGAAAGCTATCAGCCTCCAGCTTCCAGCCATCAGCCCCCTTTTTGCTGATTGCTGATTGCTGATTGCTGATTGCTAATCGTTCCAACACCCACACCAACACCAACCCTTCCAATGCGTTGAGCGGCGCCAGCAACAGCCCGCCTGTTTGCAGCAGCACACCCGCCGACAGCAACCAGCACGCTGCCAGTGTCAGCCTTGCATGCGAGGGAAGATGCCTTCCCATGCTCCACACCAGCCACACCGCCTGCACAAACAGGCTTGCCAGCAGAAACCGCCAGAGTGCTTCCTGCTGCGGCCACAAGAGGGTCTGGGCCATCAGCCAGCGCACGAGCGGCGGGTGCGGATAGGGGATATTGAGCAGGTACTTGGCTTCGTCGGTGCGTACGCCGCCGAGGAGCTGGAGCGCCATGAGCCAGAGCGCCAACAGTTCCAACGCGACAGCGTTTAGGATTTTGCGCATGGGTGGAGCGAGGAAGCGGCGAGGTCCAGCGTGTAGCACGTGGGGGCAATGCCGACGCGGGTATGCGGTTGGTAGATCAGCGTGGCCGATGCGCGGGTGATGGAGACGACCGACACATCCGAGAGCAGCCATCCCTGCTCTGCGGATACTTTTTCCACGTCGGCCAGCAGACGGTTTCTGACCGACGGGTCAAGATAGAGGAGGTAAAGCGGCCAGAGGCGCATCAGGAGGATGATCCCGATCACGGTGATGAGGAGCGCGAAGGGCAGCCGCTGGTTCTTGCGTATGCTCGGCATAGGTCACACTTTCCAGATGAACGAGCGGCCCATGGTGTAGTTCCAGACCATCCCCACAAACCCGCCGATGATGAGGCTGCCCACCTGCGAGTAGCCGCCCGCCATCAAAAAGGCCGTGACCGCATAGTTGGCCAGCGCCCCAAAGAGGCATGCGATGTTGTAGGTGAGGAAGCCGAGTATTGCGCCTCCGCCGCGCAGCTTGGCGTAGCCGAACGCCCATGCGTTATTGAGCAGGAAATTGAAGATGATCGCCGCCTCGATGCCGCAGAGTATCGGCACCGAGAGCCCTACGATACCCGGCCACGGCAGCCAGGCGGACGCCGCCGCGTAAGCCGCAAGGTTCACTACGACCCCCAACGCCCCCACCATGCAGTACTTGATGAACGTGAGCGGGATGTACTTGCCCACCGTCGCATCGTAGAGGTACTCCAGGAATTCGATCTGCACTCTTCGCGAGAGCTTGCTGCGGCCATGGTGTCGCTCGCCGAAGGTGAAGGGGATTTCCTCCACGCGCGTGCTCTTGGGCACATGGATGAGCAGGTCGAGCAGGATCTTGAATCCCTTGGGGTTGAGTATCGGCAGGGCCCGCTCAAAGATGTCGCGGCGCACCCCAAAGAAGCCGCTCATGGGGTCTTTGGCCTTCACGTTGCATAGCTTGATGGCGAGCAGTGTGGCAAACCGGCTCATGGCATGGCGACGCTCGTCCCACTGCCCTACACTCCCGCCCTGCGCATAGCGCGAACCGATCGCGATGCCGGCTCCGTTCTCGATCGCCTGCCGCAGGAGCGGCAGCCGCGACAAGTCATGTTGCAGGTCTGCGTCGGCCACCGCCAGCACGTCGCCTTTTGCCGCCAAAAATCCCTCGATGACGGCCGACGAAAGCCCGCGGCGTCCCACGCGGCGAATCACATGGAGCCATGGATACTGCTCGGTCATCGCGCGCGCTTTCTCCCACGTCCGATCAGGCGAGTCGTCATCCACCACGATCACCTCGTACTCCCTGCCCCTGAGCGCACCCTCGATTCGCGGGTGAAGTACTGGCCGGTCCTCGGCCACGTTGTAGGTCGGCAGGGGTGGGTGGAGCGC
>CAZAUW010000168.1:0-2468 GCA_964488295.1 uncultured Candidatus Peribacteria bacterium | reverse complement strand
TCACGGGCACCCAGGGAAGCCAGTCCGTGGCCGCCTCGGGCACATCGGCCCTGCTCGGGCGGCTGAAGGGCGCAAGCCAAAACCTCACGCTCCTCGACGCGAGACGCGGCGGGGGGTCGCCGCCCCCGTCGCCCGGCCCCTGGTCCTACGACGGCAGCGGCAGCATGGTTGGCCTGAGCCTGGATACCACAGGTTGCTATGCGTTTCTCGCCGCCGATTCCGGGGTCAAAGCATTGCAAGTGATCAAGCTCACCGACCACACGTTGCCTCTGCTCGCGTGGTACCAGTCATCCAATGGGCCGGGGCGCGCGACCTACTACGACGTGGCGCGTGACCGGGTGTACCTCCTCGTCAAGCGGGCGCTTTTCATCTTCAAGCCGGGTCCGTCTTCTTCCAGTACATGCCCATGATGAGAACGTTCTTGCGCCGACGGCAGAAAGTTGCTCGTTGCTCGTTGCTCGTTGCTCGTTGCTTCGTTCAACCAGGAACCAGGAACCAAAAACCAATAACTTTTCAGAGGCGAGGCTATATTTTCCTCCTCAGCGTCCTCTTCATCGGCGCCATGGCGATCGCGGTGAGCGTCTCGCTCATCCTGCTCGGTTTGGCGGCGGGGCAGAGCGGACTCTCGGTGCGCCAGTCGGCGCAGGCGTGGGAGTACGCCAGCACGTGCGCCGAGCGGGCGCTGCGCAGCCTGCGCACCGACCCCACCTACGTGGGCAACGAAACCTTCACCTTCTCCTCGGGCTCGTGCGACATTCGGGCGGTGGGCGGCAGCGGCAACACCGGCAGGAGCCTGTGCACCGACGGCAAGAGCGGAGACTCCACGCGTCGCCTCGAAGTTTCCATCACGCGGCTCTACCCGTCGGCCGTGATCTCCTCATGGCGGGAAGTGCCCGGTTTCTCCCTGTGCCCATAATGAGAACATTCTTGCGCCGACGGCAGAACGTTACTGGTTACTGGTTACTGGTTACTGGTTCAGTCATCAAACCAAAAACCAAAAACCAAAAACCAAAAACTCACCGACGTAGCGGCCTCACCCTCGTCGAAGTGCTCCTCTTCATGGCCATCTTCGCGGTCGTCGCGATGACCGCCATCCCGCTTTTCTTCGCGAGCACCGAAGACAGACTCCTGCAGCAGACCGTCTCCATCGTGGAACAGAACGGCACCCAGCTTTTGCAGATCATCGGCGCGAGCGTGCGGCAATCGGAGCGCGTCGTGTTTCCCGCCAGGCAGGGTACCGGCTCCATCCTTGCCCTCCAGACGGGTTCGGGGGTCACGAACCCCACGATCATCGGCTTCAGCAGCGGATCGCTCGTCCTCGTGCAGCACACCAACCGCCAGGTGATCAGCTCCACCCAGGTGGCCGTGAGCAACTTCTTCGTCCGCAATACTTCCACCGCCGACGCGCGGCCAAGTATAGCCGTGCGTTTCACGCTCTCGCGCACGATCCGCCTGCAGGCGCCGCGCAGTTACACCCAGACCTTCGAGGCGGTCTTCACCCTTCTTCCCAATGATGTGCCCGTGGGAGCCGCCTGTGGTTGCGCGCTCCCTGGCTGCGGCGACAGTCAGACCTACGTGTGGCAGGTGTGCGAAGCGGGCCAGTGCCTCACAGCCTCGACGCCACTGCAGTGCCCATGACGCGCGAAGAGGATGCCATCGAAGGCGCACACTGCGGCGGTGATCCTTGCCACGTGCCGCTTCGTCGTATCTTGTAGCTTTCCTGCCCGTTCTGAAGTCGGGTTTCTTGTATCTTCATATCTCAATTACTTTTTTGTCTAGAGCTTCGCAATACTTTGACACTGCACAGTCAAGCTGAATGCCCGAAGTGTGAATCCGGAATTGTTATAATCCTCGCCACTGCCGAGGGCTGCGATCCCTCTGCTGTTCTGTTTCTCCTTCCATTCCTTCCCTTTCCCCCTCCTTTTGTATGCGCTCTCTCCGCAGACCCCAGGGCTTCACCCTGATTGAGCTCCTCCTCGTGATTGGCATCATCGCCATCCTCGCCTCGATTGTCATCGTGGCCATCAACCCCACGAAGCAGCTCGGCAACGCCCGCGACGCGCAGCGCCGCTCCGACGTCAACACGATCCTCAATGCCGTCTACCAGTACGCCATCGACCATAACGGCGCATTGCCCGCCGGCATCCCGTCCGACTACGCAGCAGGAGTGTGCAAGTCCACCGCCGCCAGCTGCAACGGACACAGCGTGAGCCTGCGCGCGCTCACCGGCGCCTACCTCGTGAGCATCCCGTCCGACCCCCAGGCCCCGGCTGCCGGCACCGGCACCAACTACACGATCGTGCAGGACGCCAACGGCCGCATCACCGTGGCCGCCCCGGGTGCGGAGCAGACCACCGGCATCCAGGTGACGCGCTGATCCTCCGTCCCGGCCGTTTCGCCCTTTTCTCTTCTCTCTCACCCCTATGCACTCTCCCTTCCATAGATCCCAGGGCTTCACCCTGATTGAG
>CAZAUW010000167.1:0-2473 GCA_964488295.1 uncultured Candidatus Peribacteria bacterium | reverse complement strand
AACCAGAGCCTGCCACGTGAACGTGAAAAACGAGGCCAACGCCCCAATATGGAACAAGCCAAAGATTGCGATAACCGACCAATTGATCGATTCGTCACCCTGCCTCTTGTCTTGAGACATGAAGTCTCCTTGAAATTGTTATGTGAAGCAGGCGGGATCATAGCAATTCGCCTTCCTAGGATTTGTAATACTTGTGTAAGAGTGAAGACTCGAGGTGGGAATCTGCAATGTCCCAGAGAGCTTGGCTCCCTCGTGAACTCGCGGGAGCCTCTAGCGACTGCGAGACCATTGGCAAATGATCAAGGTGGTGGCCTTCGGGCTTACTTGGCGGTGACAACCACGAAACTGCGGCCACGGTAGAAGCGCACCCCTCCATCTTCCTTCAACAAGGCCAAGGGTCTCGGAGTACGCGTGGCTGAGTCCTTGGCTCCAGCAACGGAGAGCAGTAGATTGCCTCCGACATCAAAAATGTTGAATTTGCTCTCTTTGGTGACACCAAAGCCGTATGCCCCTGGGGCCAGTTCCTTGTCCCCAAAGGAAATGCGGGAATCCGTGATGAAGAAACCTTCGTACTTGGCACGAACGTCCGAGGAATATCCAGCGGTGTCAACCAGGGCTGCAATCACGTAGCGTTTTTCTCCGAATCTGACAGCGGCTGCGTTGCGCATTTGGGTGGGGCCGCTTCTTCCCTCGAAGTAAAAAGTGCCCGGCACGACGCGTGCGAGCGCATCGCCGTCTAACATCTGTGCCTCTTCGGAGATCAGGGCCGCCGGCAGGAGCAGAAAACTCAGCAGACAGCAAATCAACAGGGAACGTGCGGTGGTCATATCGCCTCCATCCACGAAGAGCCCAGTGCGATCGCACCTGCCTAGCTCACGACAGCTAACCCGCGACGACCGCACCAGAGTGGTCTTGATCGAGCGGCGAAAGGATACTCATTTTTTCGCCGCCACTTCAAGAGTATTAGAAGGAAAGGTCCTTTACACGTGTGATTCAACAAATTGTTTCCCAGCCATTAGCCGCGACACCTATCGACCCAGTGTGTGGTGGGATGTCTGCTAACAGGGCCCTTCTCTTGCTCCAGAACAGATCAACGCGTATGATCCGTCTGCTCCCAGTGGCTTAAAGATGTGTGACTGCAATCGAGTCGGCTTCACGTCTCGGAGGTTGTCAATCTTTGTGATTGCACATTCTGAGGCGACCACGATGCAAACGGAACTGCGAGACAAACTTCTGGAGGAGTAGATTGAAACGAACCCAGCTGCTGGTCGCGTTGATAATTTGTTCTGTGGTGTGCGGCGGCGCAAATGCCGCCGTGCAAAAGACAAAGAATATTGTGCTGATTACGCTCGACGGTGCCCGTACTCAGGAGATTTTCGGCGGATTGGATCTCGAGGTTTTGAAGAGCGTCGTGAAGAGAGGCAAAGTCGAAGACCAGCCCGCATACCGCAAGTACTGGGCAGCTACAGCTCAAGAGCGTCGTGAGAAGCTGATGCCATTTTTCTGGGGCACCTGGATGAAAAAGTATGGCCACATCTATGGAAATGGGGACCTCGGCAGTGCTGTCATGATCACCAACAAGCATCGGTTCTCTTATCCTGGCTATTCGGAAATTCTTACCGGGCAGGCGCACGACGACGTGATTGACAGTAATGAGAATAAGCGCAATCCCTACCCATCCGTGCTCGAATTCCTGAAGAGAAAACTGAACTTGCCCCGCGAGCAGGTTGCCGTGTTCTCGTCCTGGGCAACCATCAATTGGATCGCGGAGCATGAAGAGGGCGCCATCCCTATCAATGCCGGCTTCGAAGCTTATCAGCACCCGGATGCCATCACTCGCGAGCTGAGCCAGCTCCAATTCGAAACCCTCACTCCCTGGAGCAGCGTCCGCCACGACATTTACACATTCCGCTTCGCCATGGCCCATCTGAAGAAATACAAGCCGCGTGTGCTTTACCTTGGACTAGGAGAAACCGACGATTGGGCCCACGACGGTGAGTACGAGTTGGTGCTCGAGGCGCTGCACCACAGCGATGAGCACTTTCGCCGGTTGTGGGAATTTCTGGAATCCCATAGCCAATATCGCGCGAGAACTTCGGTGGTGATCACTACCGATCACGGGCGAGGCAACAGTCCAGCCGACTGGAAAGACCATGGAAAAGATGTGGAAGGCGCACAGTACATCTGGCTCGCGGTTGTGAGCCCGGACTCGGAAAAGCGCGGCGAAGAGTCGAACACCGCAACCGTATACCAGAACCAGATTGCAGCCACGCTGTGCCGGTTTCTGGGAGTCGACTACAGCGAACAGAACTCAAATGCCGGGAAACCACTTGAATGAGGGGCTTCGCGAACAGGTATGCTTGAACTTCTCGATCTAACCCAAACAGTGCCGAAATCCTAGTATGCCGCGGTCATGCCTAGATTGCGGGCAGAACTCCGCGATCTGCAGCAGGCTGTCCTGGCCGCCAGAATT
>CAZAUW010000166.1:836-2490 GCA_964488295.1 uncultured Candidatus Peribacteria bacterium | reverse complement strand
TTTGCGCTCCGCGTAACAACTGACAGTGCGCCCGAAGCATGCCCGCATGCGCTATTTCACGTTGACCATCGCCTACGACGGCACCGATTTTCACGGCTGGCAGATCCAGGCCAACAAGCCCACGGTGCAAGGCGAACTCGTCGCCGTGCTGCGCCGCCTCACCCAGGAAAATGTCGTCCTCCACGGCGCGGGCCGCACCGACGCCGGCGTTCACGCGCTCGGCCAAGTGGTCAACTGCCACACGGAATCACGCCTGGCTCCCGAGGTTTTTGCCCGGGCCGTCAACGCCCATCTGCCGGATGACGTGGTCATCAAATCCGCCGAAGACGTGGCGCCGGATTTTGACGCCTCGCGCAGTGCCAAGCGGAAACTGTACCGATATGTGATCCACGACGGGCCCTCCCCCCACGTTTTTCGTTTGTTCTTTTTTCGTTTTTGGTTCGAAACGAAAAACTAAAAACGAGCGAACGAACAAACAGATACCGTTGTTCCCCAGGCAGACATCGCTACCATACCTCTGTGAGTAGTCTTGTCCTGATCCGTCACGGCCAGTCGCAGTGGAACCTGGAAAACCGCTTCGCCGGCTGGACGGATGTACCCCTCACGGAGCGCGGGCGCAGCGACGCGCGCAAGACCGCCGACGCCATCAAGGACTTCCATTTCGAGGCCGGATTCACCTCGCGCCTGCAACGAGCCTCCGAGACCCTCTCGATCATCCTGAAGGCCCTGGGGCAGGAGGGCATCCCCGTCACCGTGGATTCCGCCCTCAACGAGCGCCACTACGGCGATCTGCAGGGCCTCAACAAGGCCGAGACGGCAAAGAAGTACGGGCAGGAGAAAGTGCTCCAGTGGCGGCGCAGCTACGCGATTCCCCCTCCCAACGGCGAGAGCATCGCGATGACGGCCTGCCGCGTGCTGCCGTTCCTGAAAGGTTACATCCTGCCCCAGGTCTTTGCCGGCAGGACGGTGATCGTGAGTGCCTCGGGCAACAGCATGCGCCCGATGATCCAGTACTTCGACCATCTGGATGATGACGCGGCGGCGGCGATGGAGGTCGGACTCTGCACCCCGTACATCTATCACTTCGAGGGCGAGAAGATGACGAAGAAAGAAGTGCGCCAGGTACCGGGCATCGTCACCATGGGCGCATCGCAAACGCAGAAGACCGTGGAGGAGGGAAGAGTGTAAGTCGGCCACTCAAGCCACCGAGACAGCCGCCTCTCGAGGATCGATGTTTTTGTGTTTTTTAGGAGGAAGACGGGAAGCAGGGCCATCAGGTTCGCTTTGGAATTTGATGAGCGTTTTTCTGCGTTCCTCCGGACTAAGCACTGTGTCGAAAAGCTGACGCATATTGTGGCTCACCCCGTCACTCGTATGCGAAAGCCCTGGTCGTACACCAGGGTGCTTTCTCCTACCTCCACCCCTTTTGCAAGCCGCAATGCCAAGTCTTCCACAAACCTGCGTTTTTCAACGGACTGCCCCATCGAGATCGTCATCACCGCTTCCATGAATTTACCAGCCATGTCTCGATTCTATAGTCTGTAAGCCTTCCTTCAAGGTAATCTGTCGTCATGCATGAGATCACCTACCTGAGGCCGAATTTCTACGATGCCGTGGGGCAATTGGGCGACAAGCACATCCACCTGATCCTCAT
>CAZAUW010000166.1:0-826 GCA_964488295.1 uncultured Candidatus Peribacteria bacterium | reverse complement strand
GGCTGCTCGCTCAAGGCCTACCGGGCTTCGGTCATCAAGCAGATTCCGCTCTATAAGGACCTGCAGAAGCGCGGGCATTCGGTGGTCCTCGGCCACACCGGCCAGCACTACGACGAGAACTTAAGCGGCGGAATGCTCAGGGAATTCGGCGCGCAGCCCGATTTCAACTTGAATGTTCGCGGGTCGATGTACGAGGTCGTGAGCCAGATCATCGGGCGGCTGGGGTACGTGATCGCGGAGCTCAAGAAGCGCGGCAAGACCGTTATCCCGTACGTGCACGGTGATACGACAACGGCAATGGCGGCGAGCAACGCGGGGTTCTGTCACGGTTTCGCCTCGGTGCATGTGGAGGCGGGCATTAGGACTTTGACACCGGATTTTCATCGGACTTCGGACTTCGGACTTCGGACTTCGGACTCCCCGATGTCCGATGTCCTACGTCCGATGTCCGACACATTCGATCCCAGCGCATGGAGGCGATTCCTCATGGAGAGGAATAATTGGCTTCGCGGCAGCCTGGAACCCTATCCCGAACAATTCAATACCCGCTGCAGCGAGGCGGCCACGGGCATCCATTTGGCGCCGGTGGAGCTGGACCGCCTGGTCAGCGGGGCGGCGCCATTAGCAAAGGCGAGCAAGCCGGCTTTCAGGCAGGCGTAATATTTGGCCTCGTCGTGCGCGAGGTTTTCCAGATTGGTTGAGACTGGCCCAACGATACCGTAAGAAAGCAGCAGGCCGAGAAAGGTACCCACCAACGCTGAGGCGACGTGTTTGCCCAATTCGTCGGGTGGGCCATCCAGGTGCTGCATCGTCACCACGATGCCGA
>CAZAUW010000165.1:0-2532 GCA_964488295.1 uncultured Candidatus Peribacteria bacterium | reverse complement strand
GGCTTTTGGCGCGGGTGCCGCGGGTGCCGATGGTCCTGGTGCCGGCGGCGGTTCCTCAGGCGGTGTGGAAGGCAGCGGCTCCTGCGGGGGAGGTTCGCTCTGGCGCTTGATTTCCATCGGCGGCGCCACCACGTCGATCACGTTCTGGGGCGAGCTCTTCTTCGTGACGGCGTCTTCCGCCTGTTCCATCTTGCGCTGCTGGCGGCTCTCACGGTGGAGGAACTTGCGTACCAGCCACACGAGCAGGATTCCGAGGAGGATGGCGGCAATCAACACTCCCACAATTTCGCCCGCGAGTATCAGTGTTGATATCAACCCTCCCCCTGTGTTTGCGGCGGCGGGCGCTGAGGCCAGAGATGAAGAGTGCGCGCTCGCGCTTGCTACACTCGATATGGATGACGATGAGGAGGACGAAGATCCCGACGATACCGCGGCCCCAACCGTCACGGTCGTTTGCGCCTGCGCGATCACCTGGCCGCTTGCGAGGTTTCGCGCGCTCACCTGCACCGTGTAGGTGCCCGGCTGTGCGTATGCGTGTGTCGCCTGTGTTTGCAGGCTCTGCGATCCGTCGCCGAAGTCCCATTGGACGAGTGTCTGAGTCGGATCAAGATTCGCGGCGGCGGAAAAGGAGAATGCGACCGTAGCGCTCCCCTGGTTCGTCACGACAATCTCTCCCTTCTGAGCAGGGGCGAGCGTGCCGCCAGATGCGATGGGCGCGGCAGACGATGAGGCGGAGGCTTGCGGGCTGCCTGGCGCAAGCGACGCGGGGCTATTCACGGTGATGCTTTGCTCACGCTGGTTGTCACCCGTCCACAAGCGCAGCGTGCGTTGGGGCTGAGCCTCCACATACCAGAGCGAGAGCGGGTTGGCGCCCTGGCTGAAGAGCGAGCCCTGGTTATCAACGTCGTTACGCGGATTGCCGTCGCCGTCGGTATCGAGCGACGTATCGGCGTCCAGGTTGATCGGGGTGGGCGCGCCGGCGTTGGGGGTGAGCGTGAGCAGCTGTGAACTTTGCGGGAGCGAGACGCTTCCCCCCTGTGCGGGCGGGTCGGTCGTCGCGATATCGGTGGCGGAGCCGCCGGGAGGTTGCGGTGCAGTCGCTGTATCGTGCGGAGTGACGGTGAGAATGAAATTCTTGCGGATGAGTGTTCGCGTCTGCATGTCGAGCACGCCGGCTTCCAGCAGGTAGGTGCCCGGCTGCGTGAGCCGCACGTGGAAGACGGGCAGGCGGCCGGCTTCGATGAATTGGCCGTTGAGCGTCAGGATCCAACTGAATTGCTCGCTGCGGTTAGCCGTAAAGCCCATCACTTCGATCGTCTGTCCGGCCGGCGCCTGCAGATGCTCGTCCATCTGCCGTTGCTCCGTACCTTGAGCGTTCGCTATGAATATTGTAGACGTGAACACTGCCGCGATGAGCAGCATCGTCATGCTCTGCAGGGGCCGACGGAGGAAATGGGATGATGTCACGATCGACTCATTAGAAAATTCCGTACATCACGAAGCCCACCACCGCCCGCGCCAGCAGCACCACGAGCAGGCCGATGATGGTGTAGAGGATGATGGTCTTCGCTTTATTCTTGGAGTCTTCCGATCCGCCGCCCACGACCAGGTACACCCCCGCCCCGACGATCACCACTACGGCCGCCAGCGCCAGGTAGTCGAGCACCCTGCGAAGCAGCGTGAGCACCACTTCCCTCAGCGACGAGTGCACCGGGCCGCTGATCGTCCCCGCCTCCTTCACGCCGCCCTGCAATCCCGGCCCGTTGAAGACCGTCTGCGCGAGCGCGCTGGAGGCACAGGCAAGCGACACGCATAAGCCAATAAACGCCGATTGCGCTGCTCTCTGGATAGTGGAGAAAGACATATGTATGTTTCCTCTCTATGATAGCATAAAACACGTTTCCCATCCACTGCCTTTTATGCGCCCGAGGTCACCCAAAGAGCTGCTCACGAAAGCCAATCTTCCAGCATTCCTCGTATCGGATCCCGTGAGCCTGAAGTACCTCACCGGGCTGCCCCTCAGCGCGGGCTTCGTTCTGGCCCTCCCCAGACGCTTCGTGCTCTTTGTGGATGCGCGCTACACCGATATGGCCAGGCGCAGTGCCCTCATGAGCGTCAAAGGCCTCGATGAGCTACCCGCGTTCCTCAAGCAAATCCCGGTGTGCGGGTTTGAGGCGGAGAGTGTGACGGTGCTTAAAAAGGCTAAATGGAAGAGCAAATTCAAGAACACAAAGTTTGTGCAGACTGTCGGCGTCGTCGGGGCGTTCCGGCGCCAGAAGGAAGCCTGGGAGATCCAGCGGCTGCGGCGCGCGCGGCGCATCACGTGTGAGCTCCTGCGGCGCGTTCCCGCGGCGCTGCGCAAGCAGACCACCGAGGAAAAACTGGCGCGCCAGCTGCACCTGTGGGCGCTGGAGCTGGGCGCCGACGGGTTGTCGTTCGATCCCATCGTGGCGTTTGGCCCGCATACCAGTTCGCCCCCCCCAGCCCCCCCCTCGCGGACCACCAAGCCCGGGCACACTGTGCCAAACCCCG
>CAZAUW010000164.1:0-2547 GCA_964488295.1 uncultured Candidatus Peribacteria bacterium | reverse complement strand
AAGCCGTTAAATGTCCTGGTCTTTTTTCTTCTTCGGCTTGGCGTTGTTGGCCCACGGGGGGGCGTACTTCGGGTGGCCGGTCTACGTGCTTCTCTCCACGGCGTACATGGTGTGGCACCGGCGGTACACCCTGCGGTGGCTGCTCGTGTCGGTGTGCATTCTGCTGGCGATGGCCATGCCCGCGGGGCTCTCCCTCCTCATCAACGGCAGGCATCTTCCCCCGGTGCTCACGCCGTTTTTCAGCATCCCGCGCCTCACCGGTCCTCCCCGCTACGAGGCCGTGTCCTCCGTGTTCGACGTAAATCCCTTTGCATCCGTGGCGATGCACGCGAGGGTTCTCTGGCAATTTCTCTTCACCCAAACCCAAAGCGATGGCGCCATTTTCAATACGGTCCCCGGGTACGGATTGCTCTACCTCTTCAGCATGCCGTTCGTGCTCCTCGGAGCGGTGCTGGGTATCTGGCGGCTGCGGGTGCGCGGGTTTCATACGGAAGCATTGATGTTGCTCTTGCTCCTCACCGCCCTTGCCCTGGGGCTCGTGATCGATGCGAATGTCAACCGGATGAATGTACTACTCCTGCCCGTTGTGTTCTTCCTCGCCGAGGGCCTCCTGTACCTTTGTGCCACCCGCCTGCAGCGCTGTGTGGTCATCATGGTGTACCTGGCGTCGTTCCTGCTCTTCTGTAAGACGTACTTCACCTCCTACGCTGCCGAAGTCAGATGGGACTTTCATGATTCGTTTGACCGGGCGATCCGTCTGGCGTCGGCAAGGCCCGGCACCGTCTGCATCACCGACAGCATCAATATGGCCTATGTGTACGTGCTTTTTTGGGAAAAAATTGACCCGCGACTTTTCGCAAAGACTGTGGTGTACGAAAACCCCGGCGGTGAGTTCCAGAGCGTGCGCTCATTCGGGAGGTATATTTTCGGCCTCTCGCATTGCCCGCTCAAAAGGGCCTCCGCTCTGGTGCTCGATAGCGGCGGTCGACTGCCCGTAAACAAGCGCGACCGGCATCAGTGGACCCTGAATCAAGTGGATGGATTCACCGTTGCCCTTCGTGTCGTGCCCGCAAGAAGGCGGCACGGAAGCAAGTGAATGTAGAAGCCTGGCACTGGCCGCAGGTGTACTGAACATGAGGCTCTATCGCGTCCGTCCCGCTGGATTTTTCTCTCTCACGTTTCAAGGTACAATTCCCCTGCTCTAGGCGCGTAGCTCAGTTGGTAGAGCACAGGTCTCCAAAACCTGGGGTCGCAGGTTCGATCCCTGCCGCGCCTGCCAGAGTCATAACTTCCACAAATCCTCAGAAAAGAAATATCAGCGAACGGCCTCGCCGTAGCTTTTCTACGTCTTCATACATCTCAACAGCGAAGGCGGGCCGCGCCTGCCATTAGGCATGGAAGAGGAACCTCCGGTTCCCCTTCCATGGGCCATTCCCTCCGGCAAGGTGTCCCTCCAGTCCGGCAAAGCCGGACTTCGGGACGATTTTTTGATGTACATTCTTAGAGCGGGCCAGACCCGAGTCGAAGGGCCGCGCCTGCACCATTCAAATGAGATGTCTTCGCCACCGCGATGGTAGGATATCGCCATGCACCTCACCATCCTCGGTTCCGGCGTCATGATGCCCGTGCCGGGAAGACGACCATCAGGCTACATTCTGGAAGACGGGGACACGCGTATCCTCCTCGATTGCGGCCACACGACGCTGGCGAGCCTGATCGAGAGAAAGATCGACCCCCAGAGCATCCAGGCCGTGGCCATCACGCACTTCCACACCGATCACTTTGCCGACCTTGTTCCCCTCGTCCATGCGCGGTGGGTGGATGACCGGCTCAGGGGCAATGCCTTCCGGCCTCTCACCGTCATCGGCCCCAAGACCCTGGAGGAGCGTTTCTGGCTCATCAGCCAGCAAATGATCCCCGACGAATGCCGCGACTATCCTCTCTCCTTCCGTGAAGCGGGCGACGGGGATCCCATCAGCGTCGGGTCGTTGTCGGTGCGGTCTTTCTCTGTCAGACACTCCGACAAATTCCCCTGCTTGGGGTACCGGGTCGCCTCGGGCGACAAGACGCTCGTCTACACGGGTGACTGCCGCAGCCGTCAGGACGCTTCGTTCGACGATGCCGTGCGCGGCTCCGACCTGCTCCTCATGGAGGCAGGCTCGCTTGCCCCAAGCGATTCGCATTCCACGGCCGGGGACGTGCTGGCGCTCGTGGAGCGTTGCGGCATCCCCAGGGCGCTCCTCACGCACGTGCCGGAATTTTTCATCCCTCATATCCGCGACGTGATCGCGCGCTGCGATGGACGCCTGGAATTGGCGCAGGACGGCATGGCGCTTGCGCTCTCGTCAGGCTGAGGCGCTAAGAATCTCATCATGCGTGGTTTTGATGATCCAATATGGCGGACCGCACAAGTTTAAGAACACAAACAAAACGCAATGCCAGGAAAGCGGGCAGTGCAGGAAAACGGCGATGCACCCAGGTTTTCATAACAGGTGCTACTGCTTCCTTTAGGGGAGGGAAGTTTTGCCTATATGTTCCCTTGGATGT
>CAZAUW010000163.1:0-2554 GCA_964488295.1 uncultured Candidatus Peribacteria bacterium | reverse complement strand
GGCGTTTGTTGGGGGGGGGTTGGGTGGTACGGTGTACCATTTGTTAATCTTAAATAGTTCCAAACCTCCAAAGGCTCGGTCATTCCTCAATCGGGAAGCAAAGTCGTTTGGGTTGGATACGGGCGTCGGTGGCCGTGACCCGCTAATTCACGCGGGTCATTTCGCCGTTGCGCGGCGAGTCCCAAGCAGCAGCCTCTTGAAACCGGGTGTCAGCATCGTCGATCCGGCGATCGAAAGATTGCCGGCTCAACATGCCGAGTTCAATTTCCACCATGTTCAACCAGCTTCCGTGCTTGAGCGCGCGGTGAATCGCCAGATGACCTGCGATCCGCTTAGCTTCCGCGGGAGGAGAGGCTTCATACAGCGATGCGGGTGAGTGCATGTTCAGATTGTCCACTATTGGAGACACGTTGAGTGGGCGAAGCCCGACGTGTTCGGGATCGGCCACGCAATGCCTTCAAATCGCATCCCGAGATGGTAAGAAACCGCGCAGAAATAACAAGTCAGCAAGACGCGCGAAATCGTTGTCGTTATGAAGCCTGCGCGATAAGATCAGATGACGGCAGAGGTTAAGGAATCGAGGCTGATTGAATCTCCCCTCTCTCCGTTTTCAACTCCCGCGCGAAGCTATGACCAACGGGCGTCCTGCAACCTGGCGTTTGGTGAGATCCTTAGATTTGCACACTATGCAGGGGCGCGATTGACGGCGGATAGCTTGCTGAGCGTTCGCGATCGGCAGGTGGCGCTGCAGGTTGTGCTTCGAATGTCGCTTGAGAAGGAAGAGGCGTCAACATTGCAGCCGGACCGTCAGGTCCGCGGCGCAGGAATCGCATCCTTGATTTCTTCAGGGTTTCGGAAGATCTGCCACAGCTCTCTGGGCAGGCCACCGAAATCCTTCTGGTATCGTGGCGATTCTGGCCCCTCGCAGGTGACGTCGCGAATGAAGATTCGCCGAACCTGGGTGGGAAAGTTGCGGGCCGTCTCGGAATAGACCTCCGGGTCGTGCTGTGACGAGTCGCCGATCAGGACGAATTCACGATCCGGCAAATTGCCGATGATGCGTTTGAGCTCCTCGATCTTGAACTCCGGTGGAGCGTCCATCAGGCTCAGGAAGCCCTTGAGCCGGTGGCGACCCCATGCAATCTCCCGCAGATCCAGGCTGCCTTCCGGATAGCCGGCGGCGACGAGAAACTCGGACAGTGGACCCGCGAGTTCAACGGAGGACTCGGACAGGTAGAGAAACGCCGCGCCTGTCTTTTTTGCCCAGTAGCGGTACAGTTCCGGCATACCGGCGACCGGGCGCAGCGGCCGCATGAACGTGTTCTTGAGCATCTCCTTCGTGTTATTGACGTCCGTGATTTTGATCGTGTCATCGATGTCTGAAACGATTCCCAGCCCGCGCCTGGGCACAACCTGGGCCCGCCACTGGAACGTCCGGCGATCGCCGCTCGACTGTTCAATGCACAGTGTGATCCAGCGCGGCGCTTTGGCCGCAGGGCTCTCATCCGTCCCGGACTGGAGGGCCGAGACTTCGTCGTTGGTGAGGGTCAGCTCCCCCTTCAAACGTCCGCTGCTATCAGAGGGCGGCAGCCGCCGTAACTGACTCCCGATGCGGACGGCCAGCACTTTTCCCCTCACGTGGTCTTCGAGAAATGGCGCCAGTCGCTTACCAAGCAGTTTTGCCTCGTCACTGCCTCGCACGAATTTGTGTGCCTCAAGCCACTCAATAAGTTCTGGCTCGATACGGTTCAGAAAGGACTTCCTGTAAATCGCTCCCCGCAGCGTCAGCGACCACTCTCCATTCTCACGCTCCTGGCAGCAGCCGGACGGCTGAAATACAACGGTTTCAGATCGGGAAAGCGTTTGATAAGGCGCGCAGCCGCAGACCAGCAGGCCAATCGTGACGGCGACAAGACTTGTACTCAGATGTCGCAACATCGACGTTTTCCATCCTGAGGAGCGGAGGGACGAGGGCACGCGATCGAGCATTGGTCTCCCGAATCGCAGCGCAACACATTGTATACCGCGCTCGACGATGTCAAGGGCATCTTTTGCGAGAGCCGGTACGCCCCGCCGGCGCGGCGCATTTTCCTTGGATGGAGGGTCGCTGCGCGTGGCCGCAAAGCCCTGGCGCTGGCATGGAGTGCGCCGCTGTGTCAAAGATATTTATGCCGGGCGATCTCACACTTGACGACCACGTCATTTGGCTAGACACGTGCACCAAAGGGCATTTGAGGTGCCTGCCCGCGCCGGAATATAGTACCTAGCAGCACGGCACATTTCGGTACCCGGCGTCGACATCCCAGTCGTACGCAAAGAAAGTGTTGCTGTTTTCGTGGGCAGTATGAATGTCCGGAGCGCTTGAAACGAAGCCGCGAATGGCCCAACGGTGAACATGCGCGTTGACAGTCGCAATAAGCCAAGGGCGAGTCGGCCTCGGTGATGAGCGCAGGCCGAGCATTTGCGATGTGTGACCGATCAATCCGGTCTGCCCGGGGGGAACCTCTTGTACGGGTGTTCATGGCAAACTGATTCAAGAAGCGCAAACGAAACA
>CAZAUW010000162.1:0-2594 GCA_964488295.1 uncultured Candidatus Peribacteria bacterium | reverse complement strand
AAACGAAAAACCTTACCGTTCAACATTTTCCTTCCCCTCACTCCCAACGATTATGGCCAAGCCAGTCAAACAATATATTCCGCAGGGCTCCGACCTTCTCACCGAGAAATTCATCAACTGCCTGATGCTGCGGGGCAAGAAGTCGCTTGCGCGCAAGATTTTCGCCGACGCGCTCGAGATCATCAAGACGCGTACCAAGGACCCTCCCATGGAAGTTTTCAGCAAAGCGCTCATGAATGTCACCCCTCTGGTGGAGGTCCGTCCCAAGCGGGTGGCCGGTTCCGTCTACCAGGTGCCGGTGGAAGTGACGCCCAGGCGCCAGCAGGCGCTCAGCATCCGCTGGATCCTCACCGCAGCGCGCGACCGCAAGGGCATCCCCATGGCGCACAAGCTGGCACTCGAGCTCCTCGACGCCTCCACCGACCAGGGCAATGCGGTCAAGAAGAAGCAGGATGTCCTGAAGATGGCACAAGCCAATAAGGCTTTTGCACACCTCGCCAAATCAGGGTCGTAATGCAGTCAATCATCCTGAGCAAGCCGAAGGGTGGCCCAAGCGAATAAGGCATTTGCCCATCTTGCTAAATCAGGGTCATAATGACCAAGCCAATAAGGCTTTTGTGCAATTGACGAAGTCTGCATAACCCTTCCTTACCTTATGTTGGAAATCACTGAGCTTCCCCCTCCTCGCCTTACGGAACTCCCTGCTACATACGAGCTGCTTGAGAGTGAACGGGATGAGTTGCAGTCCAGGGAACTCACCGACTGGGAGGGAAACAGGCTCGAGTTTTTGGACGATATTAGCTTTTCTGTCGATAATGGAGTCGATTATGAGACGTTGAAAATTTTGTCAGAGACTGAGTTGGTTGCGTATCTTGAACGCGGTTTGAATCTGAGAGACGCCTTTGAGTTTATTGATGATTTACACAACACTCCGCCCGCTGTCACCGCGCTCTACCGCAGTCAGATTCTCCAGGCATTACGTAAACTGGAGCAACAGTCGGATGGCGCTACGGACGAGCATCAGGTGCCGGATTACTCGATCTGATCGTTGCAGGTTTTTTTCCATAGGCAAGTCCCAAATTGCCGGATCGTCACATCCTGTCTTTTCGCTTGACCAGTGGCGCGTAATTGTAATACAATTGTCATACAAATTCCTCCTCGTTCTATGCGTTCCGTTCTCACACTTTCTCTGCCTGAAGATATTGTGAAAAGCATCCAGCAGCGTGCGAAGAAGCTGGATATGAGCGTAAGCGCTTTGATGAAACGCATGTGGCTTCAGCAGGGTACCTTCATCACGGAGGAAGAGCTTCTCGAAGACATCCGTATCGCAGAAGAGGACTACCGGAACGGCAAGGTCAAGGTTCTGCGCAACAAGAAAGATATTGAGCGATTTTTCCGCTGAAGATGGCGAAGATTTTTTACGGTGGGCGGTTTGCCAAACGGCGGGATGCGTTGGATCCGGTTATTCGGAAAAAGATCCTGAAAGCAGTCCTTCTCTTTGAGAAAAACCCTTTTCATCCATCGTTGCGGCTGCATCAGCTCAAGGGTAAGTTCAAGGGTTACTGGAGCATCTCCATCGACATGCGGTACAGGATCATTTTCCGCTTCGTGGAGAATGGCGATGCCTTGTTCATCTCCGTCGGCACCCATGCCATTTATAACGATTAATCGCTGTATTGCTGTTGCGTAGTGCGGCCGGTTTCCGTATAGTCTCTCCACTTTCTGAGGATGCATCGCATCCCGATGCAGCCTCGTTTTTCCTAGCCCTCGGTCTTCAATATGGATCTCAAAAACGTACGGAATACCCCGCACCAGACCTCGCTTCGCTCGGTCGGCGCAGGGCGAGACTGCTCCACTTCTCTCCTTTCATAGTTTTATGGATCTCAAGAACGTTCGTAACATCGGGATCATCGCCCACATCGACGCCGGCAAGACCACAACAAGCGAGCGCATCCTCTTCTACACCGGCCGCACGCACAAGATCGGCGAAGTGCACGAGGGCGAGGCCACCATGGACTGGATGGAGCAGGAGCGCTAGCGCGGCATCACCATCACCTCCGCCGCCACGCAGGGCCACTGGAAGGCGCCAACGGTGGAGGGGCACGAAATTGATTGCGTGATCAACCTGATCGACACCCCGGGCCACGTCGACTTCACGGCCGAAGTGGAGCGGAGTCTGCGCGTACTCGACGGGGGAGTCGTCGTGTTCGACGGCTCGCAGGGAGTTGAGCCCCAGAGCGAGACCGTCTGGCGCCAGGCAGACAAGTACCACGTGCCGCGCCTTGCCTTCGTGAACAAGATGGACAAGACCGGGGGCGACTTCTACATGTCGCTCGACAGCATCTTCGACCGCCTGAGCAAGAACGCCGTGGCCATCCAACTGCCCATCGGCGCCGAGAACGAATTCCGCGGCATCGTCGATCTGGTGGGCAACAAGGCCTATACCTTCGAGGGCAAGAACGGCGAGATCAAGAAGGAAATCCCCATCCCCGAGGATATGAAAAATCAGGTGATGGAGTACCGCCTCACGTTGATGGAGAAGGTGGCCGAGAACAGCACCGACGAGCTGATGGACGCCTATCTGCAGAATAACG
>CAZAUW010000161.1:0-2605 GCA_964488295.1 uncultured Candidatus Peribacteria bacterium | reverse complement strand
AACCGTGATCTGCGTTTGCCAATTATTCCCATGATCCAGAGCACGCTTTCTGCGGCCGGTTGCCGGTCAATGTTTCCATCCATTCATGTATCATAGATGCGATGCAACTCGCCCAATTCCAGGTCCATGCGGATGTCGAGGAGCGCCACTGGTGGTTTTTGGCGCGGCGCAAAATCATGCAGGAACTGCTCCATGTCGTCGTTTCTCCTCCGTCAAAAGATATCAGAATCCTCGAGGTCGGCTGCGGGACGGGCGGCAACACGCATTTCTTCAACCAGGAATACACCTGTGTGGGCGTCGATCCGTCACCGGATGCCATTGCGTTTGCGCGCTCGCGTTTTCCCGATTGCCGGTTCATCCAGGGTTACGCGCCCGATAGCGTGATGGAAGAATGTCACCTCGCAGATGTTCTGCTCCTCCTCGACGTGCTGGAGCACGTGGAAAACGACATCGGCCTGGTCCAGTCGCTCCTCCATGCGATGAAGCCCGGCGCATATCTCCTCATGATGGCGCCGGCCGACATGTCGCTCTGGAGCCCCCACGATGCGGGCTTCGAACACTTCCGCCGCTACGATACTCCCAGGGAATTCGCGGCACTGTGGCAAGGGCAGCCGGTAGAGGTTCTGCTCAATTCCTACTGCAACAGCCGCCTGTATCCGATCGTGAAATCGCTGCGCTTCATGAGCCGTATCACCGGCAAGGCGTGGGGGCCGGCGGACACGGACCTTGGAATTCCCCCCAAGCCCGTCAATGATCTCCTCTACCGCATCTTTGCGGGCGAGTCGCGCGTTCTGCGATCCATCGTGGAGGGAAGGAGGAAGAGGGGATACAGCCATGGTGTGAGCGTGATGGCTCTGGTACGGAGGATGTGAGCTGGTCTTTCCGCGGCCGAAGTTTCCTGTGTTAGCATGGAGCCATGAGTCCATCTGTCAAATCGCCCAAAGGCACAGCAGATGCTGCCAAAAAGAAAATCGTGTCGAAAGCCTCCCGCACCACAAAGAATTTTGAGGAAGAATTTGCGAAATTGGACCCCGCCCAGCGCCGGGCGGTGGAGACGATCGAGGGGCCGGTGATGGTGATCGCCGGGCCGGGGACCGGGAAGACGCAAGTGGTCTCCATGCGCGTGGCCAATATCCTGCGCAAGACCCAGATGCGGCCGTCGAATATCCTCTGCCTGACGTTTTCGGTGAGCGGCGCCACGGCCATGCGCGACCGCCTGCGGCAACTCATCGGGCCGGATGCGTACGGAGTGACGGTGAGCACGATTCACGGATTCGCGCAGTCGGTCATCGACCAGCATCCGGCAACGTTCGAGGAGTGGTCGATCCGCACGCAGCTCACCGATATCGACCGCTACCGCGAGCTCCATTCGATCATCGATACGCTGGCGCCGCATAGCGCCCTCATCAATCCCAAGGATCCGTATTTCCTCGCCCCGGATCTGCTCATGCGGATCAGCCAGGTCAAGCGCGAAGGCAAGACGATCGAGGACCTGGAGCGCGCCGCCGACGCACACGACATCGCGATGGGCGGGAAGAGCAAACCCGGCACGAAGGCGCACGGCAAGAATATGCTTCAGGCGCGGAAGTTCCGGGACTTCCTGGAGATATTCAGGAGCTACCAAGCCATGCTTTTGGCTTCGGGTCGCTACGATTATGACGACATGATCCTGACGCTCCTGCGGGCGTTCCGGGAGGAGGACTGGCTGCTCGCGGGGTTGCAGGAGCGTTTCCAGTATGTGCTTGTGGATGAGTTCCAGGATACGAACGGCGCGCAGTGGCGGCTCATCGACGGACTCACGAGCTTCGGCGAACTGAAGAACGAGCCGAATCTCTTTGTGGTCGGTGACGACGACCAGGCGATCTATCGTTTCCAGGGCGCGAACATCGCGAACATGCTCTCGTTCCTCGGACGCTTTCCCGCGGCGCCCGTCATCCCGCTCACGGTCAGCTACCGTTCAAGCCAGGAGATCCTCGATGCCTCGGAGGCGGTCATCGCGCATAATACCGAGCGGCTCGCGGGCAAAGTAGCGGGACTCCAAAAGCATCTGACCGCACACGGCGGTTCCACGGGCATGCAGCCCACACTCCTGCGTCCGCCGAGCGACAGCGCAGAGCCTTGGTTCATTGCCGACATGGTGGAGGAGCGGCTTGCGGCGGGCGTCAAGCCCGAGGAAATAGGGGTCCTCACCCAGACCAACCGCGAACTCTTCCCGCTCTACGATACCCTGCGGGCGCGGAACATTCCCGTGCTCCTCGACGGCAAAGCCGATCTTCTCACTCATCCGCTCGTTTCGCAGGCGCTCGCGATTCTCGCGGCCATCGAGAAGCCCCGAAACGACGGTCTTCTCGCCGCCGCGCTCGCAAGCGATTGTTTTGGCCTGATGGCGGCGGATCTCGGGCGGATCCACAGCGCAGCCCGCGCCCGGGGTGTCCGGCTCCATGACGTGCTTCTGGGCCTCGAGACGGATCGCGAGCTCGCACTCAACCAGAAAGAAAAGCTCATGGCCGTCCGGGACGTTCTGGAAAAGTCCCATCAAAAAATTCCCGTGAGAACGGTTCTCGAAACCCTAGAGAACACCCTCATGGAATGCGATTTCTTCTTC
>CAZAUW010000160.1:0-2628 GCA_964488295.1 uncultured Candidatus Peribacteria bacterium | reverse complement strand
TTGCCGTGGAGGTCTGCAACCATCCCGGGGGCCCGTTGCCGCTCCTGGCGCCCCTCATCCGGATCATCAGCTTCCTCCTGGGGTTCCTGGGGCTCGCTGCGGTGGTCGTCGTGATCTATGCGGGCATCCTGATGGTGCTCACCCTCGGCAAAGAAGAGCAAGCGCAGAAGGCCAAGGCTTTGCTCCTGCGCGCGGCCATCGGCATGGTCGTGATCTTCGTGAGCCTGGCACTCGTGAATTTCGTGATCATTCCGGGAGTGCAATAGATATCAAGTCGAATAGTTGAATGGCTACATGGCTGAATGGCTCAATGGCTGAATGGTTGGATGGTTTGCATGGCAAGTTGCGTGATTTTCGCAGATTGCACTCATGCTTGGCCGCCCGTACTGAACGGTACGTTCAGGTTGGCCCACCATTCAACCATTTCACCATTAAGCCATTTTCTCTTGTCCTCTCACATTCGCAGCAATCTCCAACGCTCTCCTCGTTTCCATCACGTCATGTGTGCGGATGTAGGAAGCGCCGTTCTGCATTGCAATCACCGACGCCGCGATGGTGGCGGGCAACCGGTCTTCGGTCTTGAGCTTCTCCGCCCCGGCCAGGAAAGATTTGCGTGAAGGACTGATGAAGATCGGCGAGCCCAGTTCCTCAAATTCCCGAAGACGCGCCAGGATCTCGAATGAGTACCGCGGATCGCTCGAAATGTAGAAGCCCAGTCCGGGATCGAGGATGATGTTGGCAGGGCTGATGCCGGCTTTCATCGCCGCCCCTTTGCGCCCGCGCAAAAAATCTTTCACCGTTTTCACCACGTCATCGTACTGCTGTGCCGCTGCGGTCGTGCGTGGCATGGCATCTTTGGCGTACATCAGCACGAGCGGCACATGTTTTTCGGCCGCCACAGCCAGCAGCCCGGGGTCCATCCTCCCGGCCGTCACATCGTTGATCATGCTCGCGCCCGCCTCAACCGCAAGTCTCGCGACACCGCTTTTATAGGTATCAATGCTTATCATGATTTTTGGCTTCCATTCAATGATTTTTCTGATTACATTTATTGTTCGATTGACTTCTTCATCCGTGCTCACGTCTTTGGACGTGGGACCCGTCGGTTCGCCGCCCACCTCGATGATGTCGGCGCCCGCTTCGTCCAGTTCACATGCGCGCCTGAGCGCCGCGTTCGCGTCAAAGAACTTCCCGCCGTCGTGGAAAGAGTCGGGGGTCACGTTGAGGATGCCGACGATCTTCACGTTTCGCACACAGTTATCCTCTGGGTATCGCGCACACTGGTCAATGTGTTTTGTGCAGGGTTCTTCTTTCTTTTTCTGCCAGAAAAAGAAAGAAGCTCTTCGACTCCGCTCAGAGCGGGCGCCGGAAAAGTCACCCGACTTCGCTCTGAAGAGCTTCGCCGGGCAGGCCGCAAAATGCGCCCCCGGCCACTGTCCCGCCGCATTTTGCAGGGTCGAAGCCAAAGGCAGACTCCGCCGGAGCATGTCCTGCTATGCGTTTTCCTCCACGCCTTCGTCGGCTTCCATGTCGCAAGTACAGCTGTCATCGGCGCGGTCGGGGCAGCCGGGGGAGCATTTCTTCCCGCCGCACATCTCACAGATTTCGATCTCGTGTTTGCAGGAATCGCAGGTGGACATGGGAGAGTAATCGGAATGAGATGTCATGGTACTGCTTTTGATCGAAAGATCCAAGAAAGATACAACCAGTCATGAATGGCGAGGATCATCGTCCCCGCTTGCATCTTGCCTGCCCGTCCGGCAGACGGGCGTTTTGCCTGCCCTGAGTTGTATCGAAGAGCATCCCGTTTCTTGCTCAATGCATCCACGCTTTCCTCATATACTCTTCCACACACCGCTGGCTGTTGAAGTGCCCGAGCAAGCCGATCGCCTGCTTCATCCGGCGGATCCATGCGGTCTTGTCGGTGGCGTAGTACTCGGGGATCACCTGGAATTCTAATTGCGTATAGAGATCCTCGGCGTCGATGGTACGCGTATCGTCGGGGCCCAGGTACGAGGCCAGCGGACCGATGCGCCAGCCGGCATCATGGTTCATGCCATAGCCCTCGATCCACCAACCATCGAGGGTGGAGAGGTTCAGAGTCCCGTTGAGCGCGGCCTTCATGCCCGACGTGCCCGACGCCTCGTGCAGACGCATGGGCGTATTGAGCCACACGTCGGCGCCGCTTGCGAGCATCTTGGCCAACTCCGGGTTATAGTTGGGCAGGTAGGCGATGTTGATGCACCCGCGCAGTTCCTTGGAGCGCTCCACCATGTGGCGGATGACGTCCATCGCGAACATGTCGCTTGGATGCGCGTTGCCGGCATGGATGATCTGCAGGCTGCCGCAGCCGATCTGCCTGAGGCGCTGGATCTTGGTGTAGAGCATCTCCGGGCCCTTGTCAGCCGCCATCCGCCGCGCGTCCAGTAACGAGATCGCCATCAGCGACGTGGCCGCGCAGCTACGCTTCGTGGCGGACGATCTTTCTGAAGATCCTTTCGTGGCGAAGGTCGGTGATCAGGGCCGCGAACGGCCCGCCCTGCTCGGAAGGCATCTGACCTACTGGCTCGCGCAATACCGCCAGCCGCATTCGACCGAAATGGCGACATGGGAATTCGCTGCTTGCGA
>CAZAUW010000159.1:0-2633 GCA_964488295.1 uncultured Candidatus Peribacteria bacterium | reverse complement strand
CACCACCCTGGCTTTCGGGGCGTGTGCTCTCAAGTGCACCGGCGCGGGGGAACTAACCGCCCCCCAGATCGCGGCGGCGCGCCGGCCCATGACCAACAGCGGGCAGCGCGGCGGCAAAATCTGGATCCGCGTCTTCCCGCACACGCCTGTCACCAAGAAAGCCGCCGAGGTGCCGATGGGAGCCGGCAAGGGGTCGGTGGAGTACTACGCGCTGGCCGTGAAGCCCGGCACGATGCTCTTTGAGCTCGACGGCCTCCCCGAGGCGGCGGCGCGCGAAGCATTGACGCTCGCCGGCCACAAACTGCCCTTCAAGACGAAGATCATTACCCGCCTCACCGCCCGCTGAATGGCACATCAGATCACCTTCGCCGAGCTCTTGGGTATGCAGGCAGACGACCTGCGGCGCGAACTGCGCGCCCAGGAAACCCTCGTGCGCAAACTGCGCATCGGGATCTCGCTCAATAAAGAAAAGGACACGGCCAAGTACCGCCGCGAGAAGAAAACTCTCGCCCGCATGCATACGGCCGCGACGCAAAAACAGGCTTCTGCATTGAAACACGCCCAACATTCCCCTACAGTCCCCGCCCGCCGATCTTCCTCAGCAACCGCAGGCAGAAAGCCTGCTCCTAAAAAATAATATATGCGCACCAAGCAAGGAATCATCACCGGCACCAGGATGACGGGCACCGTGACGGTGACCGTCCACCGTTCGGTCTTCCATCCGCTCTATAAGAAGCGCTTCCGCGTGAGCAAGAAATTCCTGGCCGACAGCCGGGGCGTGGACGATCTGGGTGTGGGCGACATGGTGGTGATCACCGAGTGCAGACCTTTAAGCAAACGCAAATGCTTCAAGGTGACCGAGGTGCTCAAGCGGGCCCCCCGCGTGAGCGAGGTGGGGGAGGAGGCTGCGCTCACGGGTGTCATGAACAAGCCGAAGAAAACGACTGATGACTCTGTATCCACCCCTTCCTAGTCCGCAGGTATGGAAACCCGCTCTGCGTTTGCCATTTTTCTCCCATGATCCAACCTCAAACCATCCTCGACGTGGCCGACAACACGGGCGCCAAGCGCGTGATGTGCATCCGCGTGCTCGGAGGAACCCGCCGGCGCTACGCCCACCTGGGCGACGTAATCATCGTGGCGGTGAAAGAAGCCGCCCCGCGCGGCACCGTGCGCAAGAAGACGGTGGAGCGGGCGGTGATCGTGCGCACGCGCTTCCTCACGCGCCGCAAGGACGGGAGCGCCATCCGTTTCGACGATAACGCGTGCGTCATCATCCAGAAAGACGGCTTGCCGAAGGGAACCCGCGTGTTCGGGCCGGTAGCAAGAGAATTGCGTGCCCGCGGCTACCAGAAGATCATTTCCCAAGCTCCGGATGTTCTCTAAGAATTCTCCTCTGTCGATTCGTATGTCGTATATCGTATGTGGTATATCGGTTCATACGACATACGACATACGACATACCATATACGCATTATGAAGCTCCACACGGGCGATACCGTCCTCATCATCAGCGGCAAAGACCGCGGCAAGACCGGCACGGTACTGCGCGTGCTCAGGGAAGATAACCGCGTGGTGGTGACGGGCATCAACATCCGCACGCGCCACGTGAAAAAAACCTTCGAGCAGGCCGGGCGCAAGCTGCAGTACGAGGCCAGCATCGCGGCCAGCAACGTGATGGTCCTCGACCCCAAGACCTCCAAGCCCTCGCGGGTCGGATACGTGATCCAGGACGGCGCAAAGAAGCGCATCAGCAAGGTGAGCGGAGAAGCCGTGGCCAAGGCCAAACCGAGGAATCAGAAGAATCAGGCGAATCAGAGGAATCAGAAGAAGGAAGCGGATGAAGCGGTGAAGGAGCAACCCAAAAAATCCTCTGAATCCTCTGTTTCATCTGATTCCTCTATTTCCTCCAAAAAGCAGCCCTTCTGGAAGCGCATGAAGTTCGGCGCGGCCGCGATGGAGAATGCCCAGGTGGACGAGCCGTCGCGCTCACAGCAAGACCACACGATCCCTTCCCAAGAGCTGCATGTGAGAAAAGGTGGGAGAGGTTCATGATCTTTATTTCTTTCTTTATTACTTCTCGTCAACAATGGTTACATGGCTAAATGGTTAATTGAAACTTCAGGTCACGCTTGCGAACCATTCAGCCATTCAACCATCTAACCATTCTCTCCAGTTTACCTTCCATGTCCTACGCTTCCCTCCATGAACGGCTCCGGGGTCCGATCGCGCAGACTCTCAAGAAAGAACTGAAGGTGGAGAACCTCCACGCGCTTCCGCGGATCACCAAAGTGGTGGTGAACGTCGGCATCAACAAGACGAAGATGGACAGCAAAGAGATGCACGAGTACATCGCCGATACGCTCAAGAAAATCACCGGGCAAAAGGCGGTGATGCGCCAGACCCGCAAGTCCATCTCCAACTTCAAGACGCGCGAGGGGAGTGTGGTGGGCGCGATGGTCACGCTGCGCGGGGCGCGCATGGAAGCGTTCCTCGACCGGCTCATCCGCTACGTGGTCCCGCGCATCGGCGACTTCCGCGGCCTGCCGGCCAAAATGGACGGGCTCGGCAACTACGCCACCCACCTCCGGGACCATCCGACCTTCCCCGCGGCGCCTCCCGCCCAGGCGGGG
>CAZAUW010000158.1:0-2658 GCA_964488295.1 uncultured Candidatus Peribacteria bacterium | reverse complement strand
TATATCATATGTCGTATACCGTATGTCGTATCAGTCATTTTTCTCCCGATATACGATATACCTTTCCACTCTTGAGTTGTTTGGAAAACGGTACGTGTCAAGCACGCGGGGGCAGAGCCCCCGCGCCTGCCTGCCGGCAGGCAGGCTCGCTCGGGGCACCCTTCTCCGACGCGGCCGCAAGCGGCCGCGCGTCATCGAAGGGTGAAAGAAACACCTCAGCAATGCGTCATCACAGGAAACACTCCTTCCACTCTATCTCTATGAACATCATTGCATTCCTCATCGTGGGACTCATTGCCGGGTGGCTGGCGGGCTTGCTGATG
Organism: uncultured Candidatus Peribacteria bacterium; assembly: GCA_964488295.1. Taxonomy (GTDB): domain Bacteria; phylum Patescibacteriota; class Gracilibacteria; order Peribacterales; family Peribacteraceae; genus CAZAUW01. The sequence continues at coordinate 2,335 of CAZAUW010000158.1, read as the reverse complement.
CGCGGGCATGGCTTCGGGCTGCTCGGCGACATCGTCGTGGGGGTCGTAGGGGCCTTCATCGGCGGATTCCTGTTCCAGGCGCTGGGCATCGGATCGTACGGCTTTGTCGGGTCGCTCATCATGGCCGTGGTCGGCGCCGTAGTGCTGCTGGCGATCGTCAAGATGCTGCGGGCGGTATGAGGACATTCCCGTAGCGCAGCTTGGGATATCTCCGCTAGGGTATGCAGGCCATGGCGCGCACGGTGATCCTCGTCGATGAACGCAACAACCCGGTGGGAACGCAGGAGGCGGTGCAAGCGCACACGGGCGCAGGACAACTGCATCGCGCGTTCTCCGTGTACGTCTTTCGAAACGCGCACAAAGAAATCCTCATCCAGCGGCGCAGCCAAGCGAAAATGCTCTGGCCGCTCACCTGGGCCAATACATGCTGCAGCCACCCGATGGAGGGCGAAAGCGCGGTGGAAGCGGGAATCCGCAGGCTCCGCGAAGAGTTCGGCTTTGCCGTGGCATTACGGGAAGGCCCCGACTTCGTCTACCGGGCGGAGGATCCCAACGGGCGCGGCGTAGAACATGAGTATGTGACGATACTTGTGGGGGAAGTGCTTGATGACACCGACCCAAAACCCGATCCGGGCGAAATCGCGGATTGGAAATGGGTGGAGGTAAGAAAGTTGCTGGGTGACATGCAGAAGAATCCCCTGCTCTACGCGCCGTGGTTTCACCGGGGTTTGCCGATGATTTTGCAAAAATCCTGATTGCGAGTCGCGGGCAGGGATGCCACGCTCTGTTGCTGCCATGGTGAATGCCACCCCACACCCCAGGCTCCATGTCGCCATCATCCCCGATGGCAACCGCCGCTGGGCCAGGAACCGGGGGCTCCCGGAGTGGAAAGGCCACGAGAAGGCTGCGGGCAACGTGCGGCACATCATCGAATGGTCGCGAAAGGATCCGCGCGTGGGCGTCCTGACGCTGTGGTTCTTCTCTACCGAAAACTGGAAACGCGACAAGGCGTTCAGCAGGAAGCTGATGAGTTTGCTGGAGAAGTACCTGCGCGAGGAATGGGAAAAATTCGTGGAACACGGCATCCGTTTCGTCACATCCGGCCGCAAAGACCGTCTTCCGCATTCCCTCGCGTCTCTAATAGAAGAAGTGACCGAGCGAACGGGGGAAGGAAAAGAACTCGTCCTGCATATCGCGCTCGACTACGGCGGGAAAGACGAAATCGTGCGGGCGGTCCGGCAACTTGCCGCATCGGATCGCAATCCCGACGCCTTTACCGAGGAATCCATACGGGCGCACGTGGACCGGCCGGAATTGCCCGATATCGACCTCATCATCCGCACATCGGGCGAAACGCGCACGAGCAATTTCTTCCTCTGGCAGAGCGCCTACGCCGAATGGGTGTTCCACCCGTCTTTCTTTCCCGATTTCGGGCCCGCCGAACTGGAGGAATCCATCCGCGAATTGCAGAGCAGAAAACGGCGATTCGGGTCATAGATAACCACGGGTTCATGCTTGCAGCTCCCTCTGAACGTTGAACGGTCAAGCACGCGGGGGCAGAGCACCCGCGCCTGCCGGCAGGCAGGCTTGACCCTGAGCCAGCCGGACGTGGATTGCCCCTCGACTCGCTTCGCCTGCCTGCCGGCAAGCAGGCTCGCTCGGGGCACCCTTCTCCGACGCGGCCGCCCACTGCGGGCCTGAGGCCCGTCAGGGACATACGGCAAGCGGCCGCGCTTCGTCGAAGGGTGAACGATCTTGCCGGCTGTAGCCCCGCGCACGGGGCGAAGGCTGGTAAGAGGCTTGTCTCAGCTTTTGCGCGTCAGCACATGGCGCGCAAGGTCGCGCAAAGGTTCGGCTTTTTCATCCCATCCCAGGATCGCCCGGTAGCAAGCGGCGATCATCTGCTGCGCTTCCTTTCTGCTGCCATCTATCCCCAAAAAATGAGGATACGTGCGGCTACTTCCGGAGGCATCGTTGCCCACTTGTTTCCCCGGCATCGTATCTGCCGCCGTGTCGAGCACATCATCGATGATTTGAAATGCCAGGCCGAGGTTTTCTCCGTAATCCAAGAGCGCTTTCCTCTGCACATCCGTCGCGCCCGCAATCACCGCTCCCAGCTCCACAGACGCCCGGATCAGCGCGCCCGTCTTGCGCCGATGCACCGACGTGAGCTCCTCGAGAGTGCGCGTCCCGTTTGCCGCGATGTCATCCGCCTCGCCACCCACCATGCCCGAAGGCCCCGACCCAGCAGCGCGGATATGTAGGCACTCCACAGCCATACCGTCATTTTCAATACCGGTGCCAAGAAGCGAACACGCCCAATAGACACACCCGC
>CAZAUW010000157.1:0-2719 GCA_964488295.1 uncultured Candidatus Peribacteria bacterium | reverse complement strand
GGCGGATCCGAGCGTCACCGTATATTGCCGGATGCTTTCCTCAATAGTTTCCTGCGTGCGCTTGTGCAGGGCCGCCAGCATCGCGTGGATGTCGGCGGCGCCATCGCGCTCAGGCACTTCATCTTCCCAGGTTTCGCCGTCGTGTTCCATCGGGTCCGTCTCATCCCACAGCGCTTCCTCCTCCATCACTTCTTCGAATTCGGGCATGCCGTCACCCTCCGGCAGGATGATATTGCCGTCGTCATCATACTGGGCGCGGTGGCGGCGGTTACGGGGCGAAATCCTTTTAGTATAGCAGAAAAGTCGTGGTTTTACATCCATATTTCTCGTTCCTGCAGCCGGGACGCGGCGTCCCGGCTACGGATTCCCCTTATTTGATCACATTGCCATCACGCCCCCTCCCACCACTTCTTCCCCACGATACAGCACGAGCGATTGACCGGGTGACAACGGTGTCTGGGGTTCATTGAACGAAAATGTCCCCGACGCGCCATTGAATGTGAGCTTTCCGCTTTGCCTGAGCGCCAATGACCGCGTTCGACACTCGAACGCTGTCGGCTCATGCCCACTTGGTTTCCACGAAATCCATCGAATGTCTGTGAGCGACACGTGATGCATTTTCTGCGAATTTTTTTCGGCGACAATCAGTTCATTTCTTGACGCATCTTTTCCCACCACTTCCAGCGGCAAGCGCAGACCACCGATCCTGAGCCCGCGACGCTGGCCGTGTGTGTAGAGCGGCAATCCCTCATGGGTGCCGACGACGGTGCCGTCGCGCCGGACGATGTTGCCGGGGTGCAGGGCGCCTTGCAGGTGGCGCCGCAGGAACTCATCGGGAGTTTTTTCGGGAAAGAAGCACAGATCCTGGCTCTCGCGGTACTGTTCGTCGAACGGCACGCCGTAGTGCCGCGCGAGCGCGAACACGTCTTTTTTGCGCATCGTGCCGAGCGGAAACATCACGTCGCGCAATTGTTCCTGCGTGAGTCCGTAGAGGTAGTAGCTCTGGTCTTTGGCCGTGTCGACAGCTTCGAGCAGCAGCGATCGCCCGGTTCCATCGGGCAGATGCTCGCGCGCGGTTCTTGCGTAGTGTCCGCTGGCGAGCTTCTCACATCCAAGCTCGCGCATCAGCGCAATCAGTTTGCCGAATTTGATCGTGCGGTTGCAGCCGATGCAGGGATTGGGCGTGAGTCCTTTTTTGTAGCCGTCAATGAACGGGTCGACCACCTCCCTTTTGAATTCCTCTTCCAGGTCGACAATGTGGAGCGGGATGCCGAGTTTCTTCGCTACAAATTGGGTGCGTGCGGCCGTCTGCGCGTTGCAGCATTTGCTTGGCAGAACCTGCGCCATGGCCGGAGCCAACGGGTCGCTCCACAAAGTGAATCGCACGCCAACAAGTTCATGCCCTTGCTCGTTGAGCAGGTGCGCGACTGTGGAGGAATCAATGCCACCTGACAACGCGACAAGAATGCGCATGGGACAATGGTATCTTGCTATATTGTCGCTTATTTTTCCAGATCATCCAGCCATAAAAACCGTACAATGACCTCATGCCCAGGATAAAGAATTTTTCCCTCATCGCAGGAATCGCGCTCCCGATTCTCATGATCCTCTTCGTGGCCCTGAGCATCTACGTTCCCCGGATGTTCGTTCATCCGCAATACAACTTCGTTTTTTCCATGAATGACAACGCCCCGTACGGCTCATCGCAATTTTCGGTGGAGAACGGAGCCATCGTGCAGCACGCCGTGCAGTATCCCGATACCTACCCCAAGCCGGTACCACCGCTGCAGCCGATGCTCTACGTGTACGACGTGCGAAGCGACCAGGCGCACCTTGTCACTTGGCCCGCCGCCAAGAAGCTCCATGTGTCCGGCGACGTCACCTCGCCGGACGGTTACCAGGCGGAACAGGGGAGAGGCGGTGGCGGATACATCTTCCCCTTCATCTTCGAAGGCGGCTACGACGGCAGTAATCTTTACCTTACCGGGCACGGCGGGAGCAAGCGCGTGAATGTCCCCATGGCAAACTACTATTACAATTTCCATTTCATCGGTTGGGTCCTTCCCTGATTTCCCATGCACAAAGCAGACGTCCTCCACGGCATTACCGAACTCAGCAGGAAGAACGAAGTGACCCGCCAGGAATTGCTTGAGGCCTATGGGAAGGGAAAATCGGGCACACCAGATGGCTCGCTCTTCCACCACCTCACCTTCGCCGAAGTGCTGTACTTCCTCGGCGGTGCCATCGTCTTCCTCGGTATCTCGGTGCTCGTATGGCAGCATTGGAGCGAACTCTCGCCGCTCTCCAAGATCCTCGTGACCCTCGGGTCGGGCGCGGTGGCATACATCGTGGCGGTGTTGTTCCAAGGTTCCAGGAAGGTGCCGGACGCCCTGCCGCAGGCATTCTTCTTCCTCTCGGCGCTGCTTCTTCCTCTCGGCCTCTTCGTCGCCTTCGACCAGGCCGGTTACGACGCGGGCAGCGATATGGTGCAGTCGCTCATCGCGGGCATCCTCACCGTCCTCTTCTTCCTCTCCTTTGCGCTCTACCGCCGCAGCATCTTCCTGGCGTTCGGTATCGTCTTCGCCACATGGTTCTACTTCGCGCTCACGGGTTCTCCGCTACGGAAAAACCCCCCGTTTGATTCGGAAAAATCTATTGAATCGCGATGCTTCATCGTCGGCATTGCTAACCTCCTGCGCAGTGCAGGATTTGAGAAGAA
>CAZAUW010000156.1:0-2738 GCA_964488295.1 uncultured Candidatus Peribacteria bacterium | reverse complement strand
CGACGAGATCTTTGAGCTTGTGGCCAAAAAATTCGCGATCGAATGCCTGCTTCCCCCATTCACCGTCGATGTGGTACAGGTAGCCCTTCTCAGCGCCGTACTCAAGAATTGCGCGGGCTTTGTTGGGATCGTGGTGGTTCCTGCTCAATTCACTATGCGATCCAACGAAGAGTTCGGTGTATGACGGATTTCGGCGCTTGAGGAATTTTTCGTAACTTTCTTTCACTTCGTCGTGTTTTCCTTCCTGGGTATTTGCGAGAATGTCGGCAGCTTCTTGTCCGAATTCTGTGAATGTGCCGATCTGCCCAATGCCCTCTGCAAGTTTTGCCTGTCGCAATTCGCTGCGCTCTTTCCACGTATGCTGCCACGCATGGATCACTTCGTGAAATGCTCCCACCGCTTCTCGGATGCTGAACATTTGGAGGCCAAATCGTTGAAGGAATCCCTCATGATGCGGGTGGACGTGTTCCGCTTCGTGGATCTCATGTGCTTCCTTTTCCAGTTCATGCAGTATTTTTTTTGTATCATTCCTCTTGATATCCTCTTCATGTGCATGAATGGTTTCCGCGATGTCGTGCGTCCAGTGTTTGATTGGAATAATAGGTGGATCAAGTTCGTTGATCTCCTTCACGATGGCAATTTTTGTGGTTGTATCAGCTGTGTCCCAAGTGATGGTGCCCCCGATTTCTTCTCCCCGTTGCGTGAGCTTTTCTTGAATCGCACGCTGCAGTTTACTCAACATTTCTTGCTTGCTGTCCGGACCGTTGTAGTGCTCCGAGAAGATCCAGTCCACGAGCTCCTCGGGCGAAAGTTTCCCACTCTCCCAGTCGACCATTTTTTCTAGTTGGCGCTTCCATTCCGTGCACTGGGTTTCAATCATCGAGAAAGCCATATCGTCACGCTCAAGGAGTGGAATATCCTCTTTCTCTACCAGATTTTTGATATGGGTGAGCGTGTGGCGGAAGTGATGAATCGTATGTTCAAAGTGTTCGAGGTGATCGAGCACTTGGTCCGGTCCGTGTTCGTGCTCATGGCCATGCTCATGACCGTCTCCGTGTCCGCCGTGTTCCTCACCATGGTCTGTATCGCCATGGGTTTCTCCTTGCATTGCCCCCTCGACTTGACCTCGTGTCCGTGCCTGCCCCTGCTCTACGTTGTGCGGGACGGCGTTGGTGGGGTGTGTATCGTGCTCGGCCTGTTCGCGGGCTGAATCGGGCTCCGGGTGTTCGGGTGCGGGGGCTGGGGCTGGGGCTGGAGGCGTTCCGCCGCCGTTTGAGAACCGAAGAAGACGGTTCTCCCCAGGGGGGAAACCGTACAGAGCGTGACCGAGGGCGGCGCGGAAGCGCAGCATTTACAGTTTACAAAGACGGATAAAAATGTCAACCAAACTCTCCGTTCTGTCGGAAAATTCCGTGATAAACGGCGAAATGGTTGTTTTGAGGAGGATGGGGTCAATCTCGCCCGTCAGGATGATGAGTTGCGCGCGACGCTTGTTTTTGGGCTCGAAGCAGAGCTGTGTGTAGCTCGGTGTTTTGATCAGCCAGTAGCCATTGAGATCGTTCCATGTCCAGAAAGCATCGTCCATCTGGACCCCCTGGTCGTAGATCGTGATGCTGTGGAGCGGGGGTGTTTGGTTTCGCAGCAGGAAGTAGAGCGCGCCGCAGAGCATTGCCACGAGGGCGAGCGGCCAGGATCCCGTGAGGATGGCGTACGCGGCGACCGCGAGCACCACGCCGCCGCCAATGGCATACCATCGCGCAGAACGTTCAAAATGCGGTCTGCTCTGCGCAGTCCAGGAGAGCAGGGGAGTGAGCTCAGGAGCCGATGAGGTGGTTTGTGTGTTTTCAGGCATTTTTTATGTCGATAAATCATGTAATTATAGCCGAAAAACGCATTTTTGGACATGCGCCAGGTCTAGCGAAAGTGTGATTTTATGTTCTTATAACTGGTGGGCAATACTGGACTTGAACCAGTGACCTCCACAATGTCAATGTGGCGCTCTAGCCAGCTGAGCTAATTGCCCGCAAGAGCTGCATTGTAAACAAGCGCTCTTAAAAGGCAATCAAGCCGGTCCAAGCATGTTGCGCTATAGGCGCATCATGATAAGGAAAACACGCGTTCTTTATTTGAGAATAAATAGAAAAATCATGCAACTCCACAGGCCGGTTAAAAAATTACTTTTGCGCTAGAATAAAAGGATTTGGAAACACATACACACCCACACTCACCGGCCGCCAGAGAGACGCATGAATCGCACAATCATGCGGCGCTGCTGGAGTGGGATGCGCCGGCCGTGCATCGGCATGACCGGTCGCAGCGCTGGTATGCCGTCGCCGGCGCCCTCGTCTTGCTCTCGGCCCTGTACGGGATCGTGACCGGAGCATGGACGCTGAGCCTCGCGGTGCTGCTCGTGGGCGGCATGTACTACGCGGTGCGCAAGGCGCAGATGCCGCTACGGCATATGGCGATCCACATAGACGGCTTTGCGCTCGACCACACATTCACCCCGTGGAAGGACTGCAAGGAATTCTGGCTGATGTGCGCGCGGCCCCCGACCTGTGGACTCTGCTGGCACGCTATCTATTTCTACATACCACGCGCGTGCAGCGGCTGCTGGCGGCCACAGACCGCATCAGCCGTCTGCGCCTGGAGCATTTGCGCGGGCTGCTTGAACTGGCGCGTCGCTTTGACGCGCAGGAGCGCGATTTGCTCGATAAGGGTGAAAGCGAGCCAACGTC
>CAZAUW010000155.1:0-2770 GCA_964488295.1 uncultured Candidatus Peribacteria bacterium | reverse complement strand
ATGCTTCCCTGCCCACACCGGGCAGCTCGTCGGCAGCACCCGTGTCGTCCGCAGCGGTGAGCCCGCCATCCGACTCATCGGTTCTTTCGACGCGCGCGAAAGTGATGGCCAAAGCCAAGGTGGATGCCGCCGACTTCACCCAGCAGTACTGCTCGCGCCACGTGGGGTTCTGCGTGCCCCTGCACCGCAACTGGTACTACGTGTCCTTTGGCGCCACCACCACGTACTTGTGGCATTTGGAGGTGAGCTCCGACGAGATCAACAACCTCGGCGACGGGCCGCTCATCGTCAATCTGGTCTCGGGTTCGCTTGATACGTCCATTCCCGACGGGTCGGTGGCGCAGCAAGGCGACTTCGTGGTCGGCTATCGAGCCTGGACGAGCGGGCGCCACTTCGAGATCACCGCTCCTGCCAGCCTCAAGGCGGCCGTGCAGTACATGACGCAGAATTTGTCCGTCTACCAGCCGGCGGAGACACAAGAAGGATCATCGACTTCCACCGCGTCGGGTGCGCATTCTTCGTAGGATGATCATTGAAGAATGTTGAAGATCCAAGATACAACTCGCTTCTTGCTGGAGCAGTGTCTGCCGTTTGTTTCTTGTATCTTGTATCTTCACCGCACTATACTTCCCTCATGTCTTCCGATGAAGAAGCGCCGCCTCTCCCCGCGCCTGATGAGCGCCATGAGCAAATGACGACGCTCTGGAAACAAATTGAGCGGTCCCCCCTGGCGAGTGATGAGGCAGGCGGCGATGCCGCGGCAACCCGGGATGTGACGAAAGAATACTACCCATTGCTCGATACTCTCCGATTGTACGCAGGCTGGTTGCTCGCTTGGTATTTTCTTATTTTTGCCCTTGGCTCCGCCCAATGGTTGCATCACACGCCGTTCCAGATTTCGTTTTTGAGCGATCTCTTCCTCTCGCCGATGATCCTCAGCTTTGCGTGCGCGTGCTTCCTCTTCCTGCTGCTCTCGAGTATCCATATCCTCCTGGGCCGCCGTCTGATGGTCGGCATTGTGCTGACGCTCATTGGCTTTGGGTTGTTCGCTGTTTTTTACGCAAACATGTAAGTGGTTCAGCGGTTCAACGGTTCAGAGTCTCAGTGAAGCGAAAAGCGTTCATTTGAAGAGCAATATCACTGAACTGCGAAAACTCTGAATCATTGAAAAAGTCATCAGAGTCCTAACTGCTTCCTGATTTCCTCCGCCTTCGCCTGTTCCTCCGCCTTGGCGTCCTTTTGCACCATGAAGGATTGCAAGTCGCGCCAGTCGTCGGCGTGTTTCTGTTCGAGCTTCATGAGCTGCAGCAGGTGTTTGGGGCTGAGCTCGCTGAATTTGCGCTTCTCGTCTTCCAGGATCTTCTGCAATTCGTCGATCTGAAACTGGCTGAGCTTGGGCACCGCCTGGATGATGCGCCACTTCTCGTCGCGCGTGAGGGAAATGCTCCCGCGCAGGAGTGTGAGGAACTTGTCGTGGTCGAAAGTCGTCTCCGGATGGGCGGGCACCATGATCTTGTCGTTGGTGAGTTTCGCCGTGATACTCCCGAAGCGGTAGTCCTTCACTTCGGCGAGGATCTTCAGGTCTTCGTCGTCGTAGCCCATCTCTTTGGTGGCCTGCACGCCGGGCGGTGGCGGCGGAGGACCGGAATCCTGCGGGATCGCCCCATCATCGCCTTGCCCTGCCTGTCCTCCTTGCGCTCCAGCCGGAGGCGGAGGAGGCGTGGGAGGCGATGCAAATACCTGTGTGGGATCCAATCCGTCGTCAGGCACGGGGTCGCCCGGCCTGGGGGGAGGCGGAGGGGTGGGAGTGCCGCCGGTGACGGGATCAGCCATGCGAAAACGGGAAAAGGGCTTACGGAGTGTAGCAGGCGCCGCCCTTTTGACAATGGGAATTGGGTATATCGGTCTATTGGTATATCAGTGTATGGGTGTATAGGTGAAATCAAGGCGCATGACTGTTTGGACCGATAAACTGATACACCCACTATACACCCATATACTCATATACCTCACAACACCGTCTCATATGCCCCCGTCCCCACGCCCATTTTCTTCTCCGCCGCACGGCGAGCACGTGCGATGAGCTCGGGCTTGAGGAGGTTCTCGATGCTCAGATCGGGGATGCCGCTCTGGCGCAGGCCGAAAATCTCGCCGGGGCCGCGGATCTTTAAGTCAATCTCGGCCAGCATGAAGCCGGAATCGTGCTCCTCCATCGCCTTGAGCCGCGGGGACGAGGCCTGGCTTTGGGCTGTCGTGAAGAGGAAGCAGTAGCTCTTGTGCTCGCCCCTGCCGACTCTCCCGCGCAGCTGATGGAGCTGCGCGAGGCCGAAGCGCTCGGCGCCTTCGATAATGATCATGGTGGAGTTGGGTACGTCGATCCCCACTTCGATGACGGACGTCGAGACAAGGATGTCGGCTTTGCGCTCACGGAATGCCTGCATGATTTCCTGCTTCTCCAAAGGCTTCAGCTTGCCGTGGAGCATCGCGATCCTGCGGTGCGGGAACGCCTGCTTGAGCCGGGCGACTTCCGCTTCCACGTTGCGCACTTCGTCGAGCTCGTTGCTCTCGCTGATGAGCGGGCAGATGACGAACACCTGCCTGCCCTCTTGTATTTGATGGTCGATGAAGCGCTCGACTGTCACCCGCTCGCTGGGCGGCACGACTTTGGTATGGATTGCCTGCCGCTGTCCCGGTTTTTCCAGCAGGACGGAGATGTCGTGGTCACCGTAGGCCGTGAGCGCCAGCGTGCGCGGGAACGGGGTTGCGGTCG
>CAZAUW010000154.1:0-2791 GCA_964488295.1 uncultured Candidatus Peribacteria bacterium | reverse complement strand
GCCCCTCTCGACACCACGATCTTGTGCGGATGCGCCTTCGGCACCACCTGCTCGAGGCGGGAAATCAGCTTGAGTGCGTCATCCGGCCTGCCGAGCTCGTCAAATTTGCTCTCGAGCCAAAAGAAGCGGCTGAGCTCCGCTTCGTTGCCGATCTCTTCTTTGTGGACGTTGAGGATGATGGTTTCGTACGTAGCCGTTGCCAGGGCGATCTTCCCTTCCTTGCCTTCGATGGCGGCTATATTGAAGTAGGGAATGCTGCTATCGGGCGCGATATTGACGGCGCGCTCGTACTCCGTCATCGCCTCATCTTGCTTCCCCTGCTGTGCCAGTTCCAGCCCCAAGTTATTATGCGCAAAGGCGGAATCGGGGTAGAGACTGATCACATTGCGGTACATCGCCTCACTGCTCCTCCATGTGCCCGCTTGCAGGATCGTGAGGGGGATCAGGCCAATGACGCACAGGCTCGCAACGACGGTCCCGATTTGCATTGGACGCGATCCGATTTTCACTTTCCCGTTCAACCATGCAAGGAAGAGTCCGAGGAGGAAGAAAATGCCGGCGGATCCCAGGTACGCGTAGCGGTCGGCGGCGAAGAACAGGAACCCGTTCTTCCAGAAATTGATGAAGTTCGGGATGAGGAGCATCAGGTACATTCCAAGACCGAAAGCGGCGATCTTCCATTGACGCAGAAACAGAAGCAGGAGGAACGCGGCGGCGAGCGCCATCAGGCCGATCACGGAGCCCGCAAAGACCGCCGAAGAGAGGGTGACGGGATCCGTTTGCGCATAGATGACGGAAAATCCCACCGGCACGAAAATCTTCATGATGTAGAAGAGGGTGCTCTTCGCCGTGAGCAGAAAGTTGAGCCCGAACCCCCACGACACCACAACCTTTGTTTTTCCCGCAATCGCGATGGCACCCATCACACCGGCAAGAACGCCGTACGGTATCTTCTCCATCCACACTCTCTTGCCCCATCCCCTGCCTTCCAACCAATCAAGCAAAAGCAAGACGAGTGGGAGAGGGATAACCGATACTTTCGAAAGCAGTGCCAACCCGTAGGCCGAGATGCTTGCGGCAAGCAGCAAGTCACTCCCGCGTTCGCGGTACTTCAAATGGGTATAGAGCGAGAGGAAGAAGAACAATCCCGCGAGCACGTCTTTACGCGCCGCCGCCCACAGGATGGCTTCGGTATTGAGCGGATGGAGGGCGAAGGCGAACGCAGTGAAACCTGCGATGAGCTTGCTGCCGGTAAGCTGATAGATGATGAGCAGCAGGAGCAGGGCGCTGCCGATATGCAGCAGCAGATTCGTGAAGTGGAACCAGAAGGGATTACTGCCCGTGAGCGCCCAGTTGATTTGGTACGAGACGAACGTGAGGGGGATGTAGAGCTGCGGGTCGTAACTCGTGAACACGTGCGTGAGCGTGCGCGTGTTGATCGATTGGACCGCGGGATTGTCGTAAATGAGGTAATTGTCATCCAGGCTCACGAACGGATTATGCAAAAACGACGCATACACGACGAACGTGACGGCTGCGATGAGTAAAGCGATATGCCAGAGCTTGAGGCGCGACATCCACTGAGCGTGCATAGATCGTACGGTACCTGACCGTCGAGTGTGGTCAACGTCAGCAGGAGTTCACAATCGGGTTTTGGTATACTTGAAGGGTGAGAAAGCGCTTCACATTAGTCATGATCGTCTGTATCGCTGTATTCGCCCTCCCGGCGTGCGCGCAGGACACAGGCAATATCCCGGAGCAAACGCTCGAAGCGCGCATTGTGCAGATTGTGCCTGCCACGTGCGGCAACAACCAGCATGTGTGCTCCGAGATCCATTTAAAAGGCATCACTGCGCCTTTTGCCGGCAAGGATATCGTCACGACGCTCGATTCGCAGGATACGGTCGGCGGCAGGCTGAGCGACATCCGGGTGGGCGACTCGCTCGTGCTCGATGCGCAATTGATCAACGGGCAGGACCACTACGCCATCACCGACTTGGTGCGGCGTCCGCCGCTGCAGTGGCTTGCCGCACTCTTCTGCCTTGCTATCGTGCTCGTCGGCGGCTGGAAAGCCACGCGGTCGCTCCTCGGGATGATCGTGAGCTTCCTCATCCTCTTCCTCTTTGTGCTGCCGCGCATCCTCGCGGGCGACTCCCCTCTCCTCATCGCGCTCATCGGGTCGTTTGTGATCATGGGGTTGACGTTTGTGATTTCGCACGGATGGAACGCCAAAATGTGGAGCGCGTTCGGCGGCACGTGCCTGAGTTTGCTTCTCACGGGGGCTCTTGCATGGTTTTTTTCGGTCTTGGCGAGGCTTTGGGGCCTGGCAGATGAAGATGCGGTCTATTTGCTCAATTCGATGCCGCATTTGAATACCCGGGGGCTCCTGCTTGCCGGTATCGTCATCGGCACGCTGGGCTCGCTCAATGACGTGACGATTTCCCAGGCCTCTGCCGTCTTCGAGCTCAAGCTCGCCAATCCTGCGCTCCGCGCGCGACAACTCTACGAAAGTGCGCTGCGCATCGGGCGCGACCACATCTCGGGTGCCATCAATACCCTCGTGCTCGCATACGCCGGTGCGTCGCTGCCGCTCTTGCTGCTCCTCACAAGCAACGCCAACCAGGAACCGTGGTCCATCCTCCTCAACCACGAGACTTTCGCCACCGAAATCGTCCGCACGCTCGTGGGGAGTATCGGCTTACTCGCCGCCATCCCCTTCACGAACGTATTCGCCAGCATCCTCGCAGACAAACTGCCGATGGCGCAGGTGAGGAAGAGCTGCGGGCATCAT
>CAZAUW010000153.1:0-2823 GCA_964488295.1 uncultured Candidatus Peribacteria bacterium | reverse complement strand
AACCATCCGCAGTTGAGACTGCATAGGAGTTGAGTACATCCGGTATTAAAACTTCTTCCCGAACGGGAACTTCAACGATGATCAGGTGTACTGCAATGACGATCATCCTGAGAGCGCCAACGACAACGCCCGGTTCCGTTCCTCGGTGAAAGAGGATTGCTCACGATTGCACGGATTTCAGCCACCCGCCGAGCATCCGTCCAATTTCCTCCAGCGCGGCCTGTGCCTGGAAGATCCTCGTCTCGTTTGCCAGGTTCAGCTCCAGGCACAGCCGCAGCTTGAGGACGGCCGTCTCCTGATACGCGGATGCGCGGATCAGGTACGCGGCCTTGAGCGTCTTCGGTGCGTTCTTGGCCATGATGAGTTCACTCATGCATTCGAGCACACTCTTCTCCAGGCTCTGCCCGAGTCCGTAGCGATGACGCTTCTCCATGTGACTCACGATCTCCGTCACATGCTTGTAGAGATCGTAAGCGCGGTTGATGATGGGGAGCGTGTCCATCGATATCAGTCTACCCGCGCTCTGGCAATGTTTCCTGGCCTTTCAGAAAGGCAAGAGGAGAACCCAAGAGTTCGAGGAGTTCTGCTATCACCTGGAGAGGAACTTACGCGATCTCCACGCCGAACTTGTGAGCGGCACCTACAGACATGGGCCATACCGCAGTTTCACGGTGAGCGACAGCAAGCGCCGCGATATCGCCGTTGCGTCCCTCAGGGACCGCCTGGTGCATCGGCTTCTTTACGATTATCTCGAGCAAATCTACGATCCGATTTTCATCCATGACGCCTGGTCATGCCGAAAAGGAAAAGGATTGCATCGGGCTGTGGATCGCGCACAGCTGTTTCTGCGGCAGTATGAGCAAGGCTGGTTCTGGCGGGCAGATATCCGGAAATTTTTCGACAGCGTCGATCATGTCACGCTTTTTGGTCTGCTCGAGCGACGGGTCGGTGATCCAATTGCACTCGATCTGCTTACAAAAGTCATTGCCAGCTACGAAAGCGACGCTAGCGCGCGCGCGCGCGCGCGCGCGCGCGGAGAGGAATCCCCATTGGAAATGTGACAAGCCAGATTTTCGCGAACGTCTACCTCCATGAACTCGACCGGTTCGTGAAACACACGCTTCGTATCCGCGGCTACCTGAGGTACGGCGACGACTTTGTACTCTTCGAACGCAACGCGCATGTCCTGATGAATGCAAGGGCGGAGGTGCTGCGGTTCCTGCAGGATCGCCTTGCTCTGACGCCGCATGACCGCAACGACATTCTGTTACCGTGTTCTTGCGGCATGCTGTTTCTGGGGTATGAAATTTTTCCGGGAAGCAGGAAACTCCGGCGCCGGACATGGCGGAAAATGCTCCGGTCCCTGGAGCCGGGTAATCTCGCAAGCTACAGGGGACTCGTCGTTTCGGAACAGAAGAGGCAGTCCATCCGGCAATTCTGCTGGCATCTTCTCCAAAGCGATTATGGGCTGACATAACAGATCTGTATGCTACCATCTCGGCATGGCAACGATTGAAGCACCCTCACTGGCATCGGAAGTGGTCGGGCACATTGGGTCGTTCGAGATCCGCAACACCCTCGTGATGGCGTGGATCGCCATGGCGGTGATCATCGTCTTTGCGCTCCTCGTGCGCCGCACCAGATACCGCGAGGTGCCGGGCAGGCTGCAGGCGCTGGCCGAAATGATCGTGGAAGGGTTTTTCGATTTCTTCGACGCCATCGTGGGCGACCGCGTGCTCACCCGCCGCTTCTTCCCGCTCGTGACGACCATCTTCCTCTTCCTCGTGGTGGCCAACTGGATGGGGATCGTGCCGGGGGTGGGGAGCGTGCTCGTCAAGGGTGCCGAAGGGCCGGTGCCGCTCCTGCGCTCCATGAACGCGGACGTGAATATGACGCTGGCCGTCGCGCTCATCTCGGTGATCATGACGCAGGTATTCGGCATTGCGGCGCTGGGCGTGCTCCCGTACGCCGGCAAGTATTTCGTCGCGCCCTGGCGCGACCCCATCGGCGCCTTCATCGGCATCCTGGAGCTCGTGGCCGAATTCGCCAAGGTCGTCTCGTTCACCTTCCGTCTCTTCGGCAATATTTTCGCGGGCGAGGTGCTGCTCGTGGTCATCTCCTTCCTGGTGCCCTACGTCGCCCCCATCCCTTTCCTGGGCCTCGAGATCTTCGTCGGGTTCATCCAGGCGCTGGTCTTCTCGCTCCTCACCCTCGTCTTCCTCAAGATGGCGACGATGAGCCACGGCGGACATGAGGAGCATGCCTAGGCCTTGGTAAAGCCATGCCGACGCAGAAGGCGGAGGTTTTGACTTTTCGCAATTCCTATTTCTTAATACCTGATTCTCGCGGCCAGAGCGGCCTCGTAGACCCTTGATTCCCCATTGACCTGCGCCTACAATCCGCGCGCTTTTTCCATTTTCTCATCTTTTTCCCCCCGACGTATGTTTTCCGACAAGAATTTCTTCGTCGCGCTCACCATGTTCCTGGGACCAACCATGCCCGCGTTCGCCATCGGGTGGATCGCCGACAAAGCCAATGGGGCCCGGACGGGGGAGGGCAAAGGGGGAACCGCGGGGAAAAAACCGGGGGGCCACGCCGCGATGCTTTGCGGGCCGAGGGATTGCGCGACGAGCGCGTCGTAAACCACAAACTGCGCGATCGGCTGATTGCGATCGATCGCGGCGACGGTCGAGCGAATGAGCGATTGCAGCGCCGCGGGATCGCCGTCGGTGCGCACGAGGAGCGTGGCGAGCCGCCACGGCGTTTGGCGCAACGAACAATAAATTTCGTCGGGCGGCGCGGCGGTGAGCCCGGCGCTTTTCA
>CAZAUW010000152.1:0-2829 GCA_964488295.1 uncultured Candidatus Peribacteria bacterium | reverse complement strand
CATGCGTCTCATGATCCAGGGCATCCCGAGTAAGCCTTTCTCCGTCCACACGCTGCCTCCGCCCGACTTTGAGCAGGATGACGGCAGGATCGACGTGATCCGCCGCTTATCGCGCGAACGCTACGCAGAGGAACGCAAGGAAGTGGAGCGCAAGATCGCAAAATGGCTCGAGTCGGCCCGCGCCGTCAAGCAGTCGGCCAAGGAGACGGAGAAAGCCAGGGAGAAGCAAGATGAGGAGATCAAAAAAGCCAAGGCCAAAAAGATGACGCTGGAGGAGTACCGCGCCTGGCGCGACCGCGAGATGTGGATCAACGACTACAACATGCTGCGTAAGAAGAAATTCAAGGGCGAAGCCTTCAGCATGCCCGAGGAAATCAAGATGAAAGACCTGGAGAAGAAACTCGAAACTTCCGGCGGCGTACCGCCCCCAAGCAAGACGATGCTGGGGGAGAAGGAGAAGAAAAAGACGGGGGAAGGGAAATGACCGCGGTCTGACCGGGGGTTCCATGAGGGTGCGGAACCGAATTTTTGGCTTCTTTTGGCTGAGTATTGCGATGCGCGGCTGCGGGAAAAATTTTTCCTATTACCCCATTTCACCGGCACCCATAGATTGGTGTCATGCGATATGAAGATTTGGTTTCCATACATCATCGGCGCTCAATCCGATTGCGTCATTTCGACTATGCGTCTGATGCGATGTACTTTATCACGATATGCACCCAGAGACGTGAAAAAATGCTCGCAGGTGTGATCGATGGCAAAGTGTTGTTACATGAATACGGAAAGATCGTCGCCCGGTGCTGGCGCTGGCTGGAAAAACAGTATTCGTACATTTCCTTGGATTCATTCATCGTCATGCCGGATCATTTTCATGGATTGATTGCGTTTGGCTCTCCATTTTCCTGCCGAGGTTTCTCGCCAGATACGTCTATTGAGAGGAAAACATTAGGCAGTGTCATTGGCGCATTCAAAACAGTTTCAGCCAAGCAAATCAACATTCTTCGCGGTTGTCCCGGTACCCGGGTATGGCAAAGGGATTTTTATGAACGGATTGTGAGGCACGAAGCAGAATGCCGTGCATTTCGATATTATATCGGAAAGAATCCTGAACAATGGGATCCAGATCGGTGATTTTGTAGGGGCAGGTCGCGACCTGCCCCTACAAAAAAATTGGCAGATCGCAGAGCAGAGAGAATCGTGGTCACTTGCCCTGCACCATGGAAGGTACAGGGCGGAGAGCAAGGACGGTCGCTATGCCCAGAAGGTGCACAAATCATGTGAATGTGTGGCCGGGAGGAACGTTTGCGTCTGGGTGACCACAATTCTCTCTACTGATCGGTGATGGGAAGGAACAGATTGTTTGTATGGGACCCCGGGGTCGTGTGTCTTTGTGTGGGTGTAAAGATTTGCGTGCTCGCGTCCGTTGCAAATCATCACATCGTAATCGCGGCAAAAAATTCCGCAAGAATCTGCGGTGGCCGCAATTGATGAAAACATGTTTGAATAGAATTTGTATACAGAAAACTGTCGAGAATTTTTGATTGAGCGGTGTTTTCACGATGATGGGTTTTGTGACGTTTCAATTTTGTGTGCAAGTTTTTGGTCTCACGGCAGCTGTGGAAAAGTAAATTTAAGTTTACAAATAATGAGAGTGACCCCTCAGATCACCCTTCGAGGCTGCCCGTTTTGTCATTGCTCCATTCTCCAGCTGCATGTGATTCGTTCATGGGACGCACCTCAGGGTGACAAGGTTGTTTCCTTACAAATACGGATAAAAAACCAGCAAAACCGTCACCAGCCACACGCAGGCGGCCAGGAGCGAGGCGCCGGCGGCCACGTCCTTCGTGGCCTTCATCGCCGTATGGTGCGCATGGGTCCGCTCCGATTCGTGCAGATGGTCGTGAAACGCGTCCGAGAGGCGTTCGATGGACGTATTGATCACCTCGATTGCCAAGAAGAACCCATCAGAGAGCAGCAGCGCAAACCAGTCGTCAACGGGGATCTGCAGCCACACGCCTGCGATCAGGGTGGCGAGCACGAGGAGCGTGAAGATCTTGAGGTTGAGTTCGGTGGAGATCGCATGCCAGAGGCCGCGGAGCGCATAGAGGAGGCTGTAGAGGAGGGAGTCCATACTGATGTCATGGTGAGCGGAGTCGAACCATGACGTTACGGGAATGCTACCAGAGGGATCGCATGTCGCCCTTCGAATTCGACTTCGACAGAGCTCAGTCTGACATTGCTCAGGGTGACATGCTGTCCTTGATCAGGAAATGCCGGGGACGGGGAATTTGAGACAGAACTTCTTCACCTCCTCGTGCAGGGTCCTGATCGCCGCGTCATCGCCGCGCTTGTTGATGGCTCTCAGCATGAATTCACCGAGCGTTTCCATTTCCTTTTCCTTCATGCCGCGGGTGGTGATGGCCGGGGTGCCCAGACGGACGCCGGAAGGGTCCATGGGCTTGCGCGGGTCGTTGGCGATCATGTTCTTATTGAGCGTGATGCCGATGCGGTCGAGCAGATGCTCCACCTCGCCGCCCGGCATGCCCCACGAGGTGACGCAATCGATGAGCATCAGGTGGTTATCGGTGCCGTTGGTCACCAGTTTGGCCCCGCGGTCCATGAAGAAACTGGCCAGATGCTTGCTGTTGGCGATGATCTGCCGGGCGTACTCCTGGAATTCCGGCTTGAGCGCCTCGCCGAAGGCCACGGCCTTGGCCGCCACCATCTGCATGATGGGCCCGCCCTGGAAGCCGGGAAACACCATTTTATCAATCCTCTTGCCCATCTCGGGGTCGGCCAGGAACGAGCCGTCGATCTCGGGCATGCTGC